>JAUXJX010000397.1 GCA_030624545.1 Bacteroidota bacterium
GGCTTCGTACAGTTTGGCGGGCTGGAGGCCCTGAGGGGGCCACAGGATGAAGCCAGGGCGATGGTGGAGGAATTCAGGCGCCGCCAAGATGTTATCGTGGACGGCCTGAATGCCATTGACGGTGTGACTTGCCTGCGTCCGAGAGGTGCATTTTATGTGTTTCCCAATGTTCAAGGCCTTATCGAAAAGACCGGCATGTCGACCAGGACATTGGCATCGTTCCTTTTGGAAGAGGCCGGTGTCGCGGCTCTTTCGGGAACCGCATTCGGTAGGTTTGGCGAAGGGTACCTGAGATTCTCCTACGCCAATTCCGTCGAGAATATCCGGAGAGCTCTGGAACGAATAGAGACACACCTCAAGAACAGACTGTAACCTGCCCTCCAGATTGGGACTTTAGAAAAGCCGTGGCCAGCAAAACCGCATTACATGATGAACATGTTCATCTAGGGGCAAAGATCGTCGAATTTGCCGGCTATCTCATGCCAGTTCAGTACAGTGGAATCCTTCAGGAGCACCGGCGAGTGCGGAGCACTGTGGGCCTGTTCGACGTCTCCCACATGGGCGAATTCATTATCCGCGGCCCGGGTGCTGAAGCATGTCTGCAAAACATGACCATCAATAATGTGAGCAAGCTGGCTCTCGGACAGGCGCAATATTCGGCCATGTGCTATCAAAATGGCGGTATTGTCGACGATCTTCTGCTCTATCGTCTCGAGGATCACTACCTGATGGTTGTGAATGCATCCAATATTGAGAAAGATTGGAACTGGCTGGCGCAGCACAAACCCGCTGACGTGGAGATGGAAAACGTCAGTGATGAGACCACGCTCCTCGCTGTTCAAGGCCCGCAGTCACGGGCTTTGCTTTGGAGATTAACGAGTTGTGACCTGGAAGCGATTGCATATTATCATTTTGTCCAGGACAAAATTGACAATAAACCCATGATCATTTCCCGCACCGGCTACACGGGCGAGGTCGGATTTGAGCTTTACATGGAAAATCAATATGCAGCACAATTGTGGAATGCCATTTTGCAGGCGGGTAAAGATTTCGACATTGGGCCGGTGGGATTGGGAGCCAGGGATACGCTTCGGCTGGAGATGAAATACTGCCTCTACGGAAATGACATCGATCAGGCCACCAGCCCGCTGGAAGCGGACCTGGGCTGGATCACCAAGCTAAAGAAGGGCCAGTTTATCGGCCGGGATTCCTTACTCGAGGCCAAGCAGGAGGGCGTCAAAAGGAAACTGGTGGGCTTTGTAATGGAGAATCGGGCTTTGCCGCGGCATGGCTACCGGATATTTCAGGAGGATATGGCAGTGGGAGAGGTAACAAGCGGTACTCTTTCCCCATCCCTCAATATTGGAATCGGTCTCGGCTATGTCCCCATAGAGCTATCGGACATCGGTACAAAACTGGATATTCAGATTCGTAACAAATCCGAGCCTGCGACCATTGTTGAAACGCCGTTTTATAAAGCACCGTCTGCGAATTGAATCTTATTAACACCTATCTGACGACGGCTTCTTGAGACATGAATAAGAAAAAGAAACATACCACACAAGACCGCAGACTTGAGTTTCTGGGTCTACTTCTTATTCTGGTTGGCTTGCTAATCCTTCTGAGTCTCGTTTCCTACAAAACGACCGATTGGCCGAACAGCAGTAGTCGCGTCCAGGTGCAGAACTGGATGGGATTGGCCGGTGCATGGCTTTCGTTTTATCTGTTCAACTATACCATTGGTTATCCCGTTCTAATTCTTCCAATCTTGATTATGTACCTTGGTTTTGTCCTGGTTCGGGGCGGCTCGTTCGCGTTCTTCTTTCGGCTCACCGGGTACATTTTGTTTTTTGCATTTTGCTTTTCCGTTGCATTTGCCCTGCCACGGACCATTCAGGATAACCTAAGCTTCACTCATGAATTCAATGGCTTCATCGGTCTCTTTTTCGCGAAACTTTTACATACTTACCTGGGCTCAATTGGAAGCGTATTGGTGTTGTTTGCTGCTTTACTGCTGGCATTTTTATCGGTAACGGACGTAAGCATTTCCAAAGCTTTTCATTTCTTTACGGATGAAATCAAATCTTTTTACACAAAAATCAGTTTGTATTTGAGTGAGCTGGATCGTCGACAGAGGCTAAAGCGATCTCTTAAGAAAAAAGAGCGAAAGATACATAAAGCCCAGGTTGAGCCAACGCCGGTGGTTTTGCAACAAATGTCGGGACAATCCATCGAAATTGAGGAGTCTCCGCCTCTGACCGAGTTTCCCGTCAGAGAACCAATTCTCGACCCAGATACAGAAAAACCAGCTTATGAAAGCGCTGAAACAGCCGCACCGATTCCAACGCAAGTAAGCTTTGATTTTGGGGAAGATGAAGAGGATGTGGGAATAGAACCTGCCGCAGAAGAAGAGCCGATTGTATTACCGGAAAGCCGGGCGCAAGAATTTCCCGAAGATTATCAATTGCCGCCTTTGGATCTGTTGGATACGCCGGCGCCCGCGGACCGGGAGCAAGTCAAGTCTCAGTTGCTTCAGGAAGCCAGACTTCTGGAAGAGAAACTTGGCATTTATGGCATCGACGCGAAGGTGGTGCAAATTCATCCGGGCCCTCTCATTACGCAGTTTGAAGTTGAACCCGGAGAAGGCGTAAAGGTCAGTAAATTCTTTGCCATCGCTGACGATTTGGCCATGGTGATGCGCGCTGCGCAGGTACGAATCTTAGCCCCAATTCCCGGCAAGCCGGCGGTGGGTATAGAAATCCCCAATCGGAATCCTCAGATGATCTGGCTGCGCCAAGTGCTGGATACGGAGGAATTCCGCAATCCGAAGCTTCGGCTGCCGATTGCACTCGGCGTCGATCCGACGGGCAAGCCATATATTACTGATCTGATCAGGATGCCCCATTTGCTGGTTGCCGGTTCCACCGGTTCGGGTAAAAGTGTTTGCCTGAATACAATCATTACATCATTACTATATCGATTGACGCCTGCCGAGCTGCGTTTGATATTGATCGATCCCAAGAAACTCGAGCTTTCCACTTTTGCCGAACTGCGCCTTCACCACCTGATTACCATTCCAGGATTGAATGAAGAGATCATTACGACTCCCGAAAACGCCGTAGCGATTTTGGGCCGGGTTTGGCAGGAGATGGAAAATCGCTTCAATATCCTGGCCAGTGCCGGTGTTCGCACTCTGGAAGACTACAACGACCGAGTGGCGAATGGCGAGCTGAACCAGCGATTTCCCGACAAATCATTTGAAAAGATTCCCTACTGCATCATTATCATAGATGAGCTTGCCGATCTACTTATGCAGTCGCCTCAGGAAGTCGAGGAGCCGATAGGCAGACTGGCGCACAAAGCGCGCGCGGTGGGTA
>JAUXJX010000211.1 GCA_030624545.1 Bacteroidota bacterium
TCCTGGACAGCTACGCCGAACTCGACCTCAACGTGTCGCGCACCTACCTGGTCGGGGATTCAATAAACGTTAGCCGCGCCTGGGCAGGGGTTCCGGGGGCAAGCCCTCTCCATGTTCTCGAGGGGCAGAAATTCAAAAGCGCGTATGCCCCCTTGCGAAATCTGTCAGGGGATGTCATCGGCATTCTGGTCACCGAGGCAAATGCCTATTTTTTCCATATACTGGAGCGGTATCGGAACACATTCCTGATTGCCGCAATGGGCAGCGCCGGAATTTTCGTGCTGTTTGCGGCATTCATAATATATGCTCTCAGGTTGCTCATTCGTACCCAGGAAACCCTGTCCAAATCCGAGCGGCTGGCTATGATGGGCCAGATGTCCGCCGTTCTAGCCCATGAAATACGCAATCCCTTGGGAATCATTCGCGGAACTGCAGACGTCCTAAAATCCAGGTATGAGAATCAACAAACTCCGGATCCGCTTTTCCACTACATCCCCGATGAGGTCAACCGCTTAAACAAACTCGTTAACGATTTCCTCATCTTGAGCAGGGAATCTCAGTTATCGTTTGAAGAAAACGACCTGAATGAATTGATCAACGAGATCGTTCAAAAAGCGCAGCTTGATGATGAAAAAACGCCGGTTCGATTCCAGATTGAGGCGGACGGCATCGCGCCATTCAAATTCGACCGCAACGGAATTGCGCAAGTATTGATGAACCTGGTGAGGAATTCAATGCAGGCTACCACTTCAGATGGACTTATCCGGATTAAAGCCCGGGCCATCGAAAAACGACGCAAGAGCTATATTCAGATCGAAATTCAGGATTCCGGCCATGGCATCGACGGAGACCCCCGGGTCATATTTGAGCCATTTTATACAACGAAAAGCACGGGAAGCGGACTGGGAATGCCGGTTTCCAGGAGAATTGTCGAAAATCATGGCGGGAAGATTGAGGTAGAAAGCCGGCCCGGAGTTGGCACCAACGTGACGATTATTTTGCCATGTAAGCCCAATAACGAGGAATCTTGATATGCCAGTTAATCGAATTCTGGTTGTTGATAACGAGGAGCGAATGTGCGAGCTGCTGAGAGCTGCCCTGGAGTCGCAAGACACTGAGGTGGACGTTGCCTTCGATGGTGAACATGGCCTGGATCATTTTCGAAGAGAACCCTACCCTCTCGTCATTACCGATTTGAAGATGCCGAAGATTTCGGGGTTGGACCTTCTGTCCCAGGTAAAAGAGATTTCTCCGGAGACAGAAGTGATATTGATGACTGGGTATGCAACCGCTCAAACCGCTGTGGAGGCAATGAAAAGGGGTGCCTACGATTATCTCATCAAGCCGTTCGATATGGAAGAACTGCGGTTGAAGGTGGCGCGGCTTATTGAGGCCAAGCGCTTAGAGACGGAAAACAAGAGTCTCAGGCAGCAATTACGCATCCGATATGACTTTCATAACATCGTCGGTCAGTCCGGGAAAATGCAGGACGTTTTCAAATTGGTGGAAAAGGTTTGCCATGGCGATACGACGGTTCTAATTCGCGGGGAAAGCGGCACAGGCAAGGAGCTGATTGCCCTGGCAATCCATCAAAACAGCGGGCGCGCTGAGGAACCGTTCATCGCTATGAATTGCGGCGCCATCCCGGAAAATTTGCTGGAAAGTGAATTATTCGGTCATGAGAAAGGGGCCTTTACCGGAGCTGAACGGACAAAGAAGGGAAGATTCGAGCTCGCGGAAGGAGGCACAATCTTTCTCGACGAGATCGGCGATCTCTCCCCCGCTCTTCAGGTCAAGTTTCTACGCGTTTTGCAAACCCGGCGGTTTGAAAGAGTTGGCGGCGAAGAAACGATCCATCTACGCGCGCGCATTTTGGCAGCCACCCATCGTGACTTGGAGCAACTCCTCAAAGAAGGTCAATTTCGTGAAGACCTGTATTACCGGGTGAACGTCTTTCCCGTTTTTCTGCCTCCTCTGCGCCAACGCCGGGAAGATATCCCTAGCTTAATCGAACATTTCATCAAAACTCTAGCCGGGAACCAGAATATCGAAATCACAAAGGAGGCGCAAGAGATTCTGATGAATTTTGATTGGCCTGGAAATGTCCGTGAATTGGAAAATGTAATTGAAAGAGCCGTCATTCTGCGCGGAGAAGGACCCATTTCTCCGGAACACCTGCCGCAGCATTTGGACTTTAAGGGAGCGAAAGCGGCCATATCGGAATTACCGGATGAAGGAATTGTTCTGGAAGAACATGAACGAGACTTGATTCGGAAGGCCCTGAGAAAGGCAGACGGCAATAAGAGCAAGGCGGCTAATCTCCTGGGAATCACGCGAAGGCGGCTCTACTCCATGATGGAAAGACTGGGGGTTGGCGAGTTTTAATCAGGCGATGGATCATGCGACATGTCCAAAACATTTGTTCTGCCATCCGTATCTTAATTCTAAATGGGCTCTACAAAATAGGCTAGCCTGAATTATTCACCGCAGAGGTTGCTGAGAACGCAGAGATTAAATAAAAACAAACAGTTAAACAGACGCATTGATTTGCCAAATAGTGTAGAACGAGATGTAAGAAAAACTAAGAAATACTATGGTTAGGTCTCATGAAAACAACTCTGTGCCGTCTGCGCTCTCCGCGGTTTATTCTATTACTCCGAAAAACTTTGTTTTTTTAACAAAAATCTTTGTTTACAGCCCTGTGCTGCGTTAGGAATTAACCAGGCTAGTTCGATAAAAGGGTTACTGGCAATGAATTGGCGAATCCAACTAAGAATATTATACTCCACTGTAACTGTCTTGTTGGTGGCCACTGCGGTTTCCAACACAGCACACTGGCTTTATTCTGATCCCCAAATCCAACATCATTTTTCATGGAAATTTGATGAGGCTGTCGATGGCTTCGTTGTTACCCGAGTAATGGAGGAAGGTGCCGCAGGAAGAGCAGGCGTAAGGCAGGATGACATCCTGATCGCGATTGATGACAAGTCTTTTGAATTGTCCGCCGAGGTAAGGCAGTATCTGGATGAACATCGGCCGGGTGAGCAAGTTAGATACAAATTTCATCGGGGAAATGAGGCCTTTGAGGCAACCCTTACCTTCGAACAAAAAAATCGGCTGCTGCCCATCCTGAGCACAAGTATCGGGCTTCTTTTTCTGTTCGTAGGTTTTGTTGTGGTTTATAAAAAGCCATGGGCGAGAATCCCCCGCTTGTACTATTTTTTTAGTCTCACTTTCTTTATAATTCTCGCGCTGGGCCACAAATCCCAGACTCAACCATTCTCCGGCGTCATTTTCTACCTCGTGATTGCCGGATACTTCCTTTGGGGACCATCAATCCTTCACTTCTTTATGGTCTTTCCGGCGCAGATTTCGCTTTTACATAAACGCCCGAAGATCGTTTATCTTTTTTACCTCCCTTCTATTTTGGGATTGTATTACGCATTCATCATCAACCCAAAATTGGCGCTACTGGGAATCATAATTATCGGTCTTTATTTTGCCAGCTCATTTTATCTCCTGGGAAAAAGCCGTAGAAAAATTACCACCCCTCATGAACAAAAATCGATGCGCGTTATCAAATACGGCATGTATTTGGGCTTGACGCCGCTGGCTATTCTTGCTTTTCTGCCTGACTTGGTTATCAACCTTTTCGGCATTACTGCCGTGGGCGTCGTTTTCGGCCTGATGGGTCTCCTACCCATTTCATTTGGCTATGCCATTATGCGCTACGGTTTGATGGACGTAGAAATCATCATCAAAAAAAGCCTGATTTATAGTCTGCTCACCAGCTCCCTGGTTCTGCTTTATCTCCTTATCGTTATGGGTCTGGGCGGTTACCTGGCAGACAAATTCGGTCTGGGCGGCCAGACCGGTAACATTTTGTTTTTGATCATCGTGGCTCTGGCTTTTCAGCCGGTGCGAAATGGAATTCAGAATTTTGTCGATCGCCGTTTTTATCGTCGGCGCTATGAGTACCAGAAAACCTTGCTCAAGCTCAGTCAGGAACTGCCCGGCCTGATCAACATTTCCGACATACTAAACCGCGTCACGGATACCATATCCAGGGCGATGTATGTGTCCAACGTGATGATTCATTTATACGATCAGAAAGCCGAACGGTATATTTTGCGCTCTCAAAGCAGGGGCAAAAAGACGCCGCAGATAAGCTGGAAGGATGAGCCGAATGGCCTGGTCGACCTCATTAAGACCGAAAAATCGTGTTGTCTGTTTTATAAGATTGAGGAGGATGAACGCTATAACAACCTTCCCATTTCCGATAAGCTCAAAATAGAGAAATCCGGCGCCGTCCTTACCATTCCCATGTTCTACCAGGATGCCCTGTTCGGAATCATTGGGTTGGGACCGAAGAGGTCGGGTCAGGTATACAACCAGGAAGACATGGATTTGCTCCAGACCGTTGCAGGAAACGCTGCCGTTGCGCTGGTGAACGCCCGCCTGCACCAGGAGGATTTGCGCAAACAGCGCTTCGAAAGCGAATTGGTCATGGCGCGCCGCATTCAGGAAGGCCTGTTGCCGAAACAGGACCCGAACTTGCCCGGTCTCGAGATCACCGGAATTTCGAAGCCGGCAAGTATAGTTGGCGGCGATTATTTTGATTTTATACCGATGTCGGATGATCAAATCCTTCTGCTTGTGGGCGACGTCTCCGGCAAGGGCATGCCCGCGGCTATTTACATGTCAAAAGTGCAGGGCATGGTGCAAATGGCAGCAGATGTCCATAACAGCCCCAAGGATATCCTGATGAACGTGAACCGGCGTATCTACCGGGGGCTGGACCGGAAATCGTTCATTACAATGATCGCCGCGCTGGTAGATGGAAAACA
>JAUXJX010000419.1 GCA_030624545.1 Bacteroidota bacterium
TCAGAAGCTGCTGAGCGTCCATAATGGAAATCAGCGCAAAGGTATTGTCATATTCGATCATTCCCGTTTCAAACAGACCGGCAAGACGGAATTGCTTAACCTTTGGCGAGACGAAAGGAAACCTTATTCCTTTGGGACTCATCACAATCACCTTTTGGCCGAGTTCGAAGGCCGCGAGACGGTCGGCTAACTGCCTGCCGAGGATAATACCAGGCAGCGGCCGCTCTTCTCCATCTGTTTTCGTGCTGAAGTCCAAATCGCCATAAATCATGTTTGCAGCCAGATCCGTTACCTGTACAGCGCGCTCCGGATCCGTTCCCTTGATCACGATTCCCTCGACACTATCCCCAATCTTTACCATGGCTTTGTCCAAAATGAACGGGGCAGCAGCGATAACATGCTCTTCATTCTGAACCTCTTTAAGAATCTCTTCGTAGTTCTTCAACCCCTGGTTATGAAAGCCCTGCAGCCTAACATGGGCATCAAATCCGATGAAACGAGAGCGAACCTCACTCTCAAATCCGTTCATGATAGACAGCACAATAATCAATGCGGCCACGCCAATCGTCACGCCGACGATCGAGATGTAGGTAATGAGGGATATGAAACCGGTTTCCCTTTTGGATTTGAAATAGCGCCGGGCTATGAACGATTCATACGACATGCGGCAATCCAATCATATGAAATAAGATCAAACATCACTCCCTGACTTCTGCTCCGGCCGCATCTGGGGGAAAAAGATCACGTCCCGGATGGAGTAGGAGTCGGTCAACATCATGACCAAGCGATCGAGACCAAGGCCAAGCCCGACGGTCGGCGGCATGCCATATTCCAACGCCCGAAGAAAATCTTCATCGAGGACCTGTGCTTCCAGATCTCCTTCGTCGAGCAGTTTTCTCTGCGCTTCAAATCTCCCGCGTTGGTCAATTGGGTCGTTCAGTTCCGAAAAGGCATTTCCGATTTCGCGACCCAAAATGTATGGCTCGAAGCGCTCCACCAGCTTGGGGTCATCCCTGTGGCGCTTTGCCAACGGTGAGATCTCGACCGGATAATCCACAACAAAGGTCGGTTCGATGAGATCCGACTCTACGTAGGCCTCGAAGATCTCGTCGATAATCTTTCCTGCGCTGGGCAGAGGAGCAACGTCGATATTCAGTTGTTCTCCAATCTTGCGAACCTCTCCGTCGGATTTGCCGTAAAGATTGTGGCCGGTTTTTTCCTGGATCGCATCCAGCATGCGCACCCGCTTCCAGGGAGGGGCTAAATCAACCTCTTGGCCTTGATACTGAATCTTCGTGCTGCCGGTAACTTCTCTCGCCGCTGTCGAGATCATCTCTTCAACCAGCTCCATCATGTAATTGTAATCGTGGTAGGCTACATAAAGCTCCACAGAGGTAAATTCAGGATTGTGAAAACGATCCATCCCCTCATTTCGAAAGGCCTTTCCAAATTCATAAACGCCGTCATACCCTCCTACAATCAACCGCTTAAGATAAAGTTCGTTCGAGATGCGTAGATATAAATCAACGTCAAGCGCATTGTGGTGGGTCATAAACGGCCGGGCAAAGGCGCCTCCATAAATGGGCTGTAAGATCGGCGTTTCGACCTCCAGAAATTCCCTTCCATTTAGATAGTCTCTCATGGAATCTATGATTCTTGTCCGCCTGACCAGGACTTCGCGGACCTCGGGATTCACCACCAAATCCACGTACCTCTGACGGTATCGCAGTTCCACATCGTAAAACTTTTCATAAACGACGCTCTCGTCTCCGTCAACTTTCTCTTTCACAATGGGTAATGGACGGAGAGATTTGGACAAAAGTTTGATTTCTTTGGCAAATATGGAAATTTCACCCGTCTTGGTTTTGCCTACCGATCCCACGGCGCCAACGAAATCACCGATATCCAGGCGCCGGAACATGCTGTAGGATTCTTCCCCCACATTGTCCTTTTTCACGTAAAGCTGGAGCCGGCCATGCTGGTCTGATATGTCGGAGAAACTGGCCTTTCCCATCCGGCGCAGACTTGTGATGCGCCCGGCGACAGAGACCTTTTTGGATTCCAGCGAGTCGAAGCTCTCGATTATATCCTTCGTGTTGTGTGTACGGGAAAATGAATAGGGATACGGTTCGACCCCCATTTCACGCAATTCTTCGAGCTTTTGAAATCGAATCCTTCTCAACTCGTTATGGTCTTCCGGCAACTGCAAGTTTCTCTCCTTAATTTCGAACTGTATACTAGTCAGCGTTTAAATAGATCCGCGGCACTCTTTCGGAAATTCTACAGCAAATTTCATAAGGGATGGTCTGCAACATCTGACAATAATTATTCATGTGTACGGCTTCACCATAATCCGGTCCCATTAATATCACCTCATCGCCGACGCTAACATGAGAGTCGAGCCCGACGTCAATCATGATTTGATCCATGCATACTCTACCCACCACGGGATAGTCTTCACCGGCAATGTGACCCATCCCGCGATTCGATAGAAGCCGGTTGTAACCGTCGGCATAGCCAATGGGGATTGTGGCGATTTCGGTGGCGCTTTGAGCAATAAAAGTCCTTCCGTAGCTTACGCTGTCACCGGCATCGACGCGTTTCTTTTGAATGATCTGAGACTTCAGTGTCAATGCGGGTTTCAGAGCCACGCTTTCACTGGTCTGCCGGGAGGGATAATAGCCGTACATCATGATTCCCAGCCGCACAAGATCGAAAAAAGAATCGTCTAAATCCAGAATGGCGCCGCTGTTAGCCGCATGCTTCAGGGGAATTTGAATCCCTCGTCCCTCAAGCTCCTCAATGAGGCCGCGAAACCGCTTCAACTGAAGGTTTGCAAAAGACTTATCTTTTTCATCCGCTGTGGCAAAATGCATGTACAGCCCTTCGAGATCAACTTCTTCAGCCTCTGCAACGCGGCTGACAAAGTCAGCAGCTCCGTCTAGCGGAATGCCAACCCGGCCCATTCCCGTATCGACCTTGACATGAACCCGGGCTTTCTTCCCAAACCTATTAGTCCCATTTTTGATGGCTTGAAGGTTTTCATTTGTACACAGAGCCAATTCCAGATTGTGATTCTTAAATTGATCAACTTCTCCTGGGAAGAACCCACCAAATATGAGTATAGGTGCGGTTATGCCCTTTTCACGGAGCTCAATTACCTCTTCCATGAGGGCCACGCCCAGGTAGGTTGCACCTGA
>JAUXJX010000480.1 GCA_030624545.1 Bacteroidota bacterium
GATTGTATTGGCAGTCACCTCTAACCTTAAGCTTCACCAGGTTCTGGTCAATTTTCTTCTGGCCAAATTAATTTCAGTATTGGTTGCTTCAATAGCATATTATCGGCGTCATAACTTCTTGTTGCCAAAATCCTTTGAAAAGGCCTTCAAAAATCTTAACATAAACCTTCGGGCAACTCTTGCTTATTTGGTCATATTTTTGATGATGAAAACAAATGTGTATATGCTCCTTCAAATGGAGGACAAGGATCAAGTTGGCTTATTCGCAATTGCGTCTGGAATTGTAGCAATTATCCAGCAAATTCCGAATGTGGCGGGCACCGTTCTGTTCGCAAAAATATCCGACAGCAATGCCACATTCAAACTGGCACTAACGAACAAAGTAGCAACCATTATATTTGCCGCGCTGGTGCTGTTTGGGCTGGTCTTGCTTCTGATTGGCAGAGAACTGATCGTATTCCTTTATTCCGATCAATTCATTTTGTCCTATGAGCCGCTCGTATGGTTGCTTCCCGGAGCAATAGCATTTGGTTTTGCCAGCATTCACAATTCGTCTCTTTGGGGCAGGGGCTTTCCGGCAATAACCATTTGGAGCCCATTTGTTGCATTTATCGTGAATATTGCCTGCTGCTTGTGGCTTATCCCCACTAATGGGATCGTTGGGGCTGCACAAGCCGCGACAATCTCATTTCTCGTGTTCAGTATGATTACGGTGGGATATGTCTTTTTCAAACGGAAAGCTTTAAGTGTATAGAAAGCGAGTCTTTCCCTAATGTGTGGAATCGCGGGTATTGTCCATTGGGATAAACGGCCTGTTAATGTTGCCATGTTAAAGGCTATGGGCGACAGCATGCGACGTCGAGGCCCCGATGATTCCGGTATCCAAACAGGTCCTGGATGGGGATTGGTGCATCGCCGTTTGAGCATCATTGATCTTTCCAGAGCAGCCAGACAGCCGCTCTGCAATGAGGATGGAAATGCTTGGCTGGTATTCAACGGCGAAATATACAACTTCCAGTCTCTTCGCCAGCAATTGCAAATGGCGGGACATCGGTTTGTTTCGAAAACAGACAGCGAAGTCATTCTCCATGGATATGAAGAATGGGGGTTTCACAGACTTCTCGAAAAAATCAATGGCATGTTTTCTTTCGCTTTGTGGGATTGCAAAGCCGAAGAACTCATGCTTGCCCGAGATCCCTTCGGGAAAAAACCTCTTTTCATTTGGTTTGACGAGTCGAGCGTTTTGTTTGCGTCTTCACTTCAAGCTATGATGAGGGCGAAGAAGGACTGGGAGCTTAATCTTGAATCTGTATCCGAATACCTGGAATTTGGTTTTGTGCCCGAGGATTCCTGCATTCTAGACGGAGTAAAGAAAATGCCCCCCGGCCACGCATTTTCTCTCACTCAAGATGGAAATGAGTTGAAATCTTTCTGGCGGCTGGAGTCAACCCCCAAAGTTGATGACGAACAAGAAGATGCAAAAAAAAGAATACGAGACTTAATTGTGGAATCTGTGGGAAGACGGCTTAGCAGTGATGTGCCCCTGGGCGCCTTTCTCAGCGGAGGTATTGACTCGAGCCTGGTCTGCTGGGCGATGCGTGAACAGTTGGATGAGGTCCAAACTTACACGATCTCAATGGGGGATCATGCCTGGGATGAAGCAACACATGCCGAGAAGATTGCAACTTATCTCGGCACAAAGCACCATGTTTTGGAAGCTAACCCCAAAGACCTTTCGCTTCTTCCCACGATTGTTGAGGCATATAGTGAGCCCTTCGGAGATTCCTCTGCTCTACCGTCATTGCTGGTTGCAAAACTGGCGCGAGAAAGAGTTTCGGTTGTCCTTACCGGTGACGGTGGAGACGAACTATTTGCAGGATATCCCAGAGTTTGGAAGACTTATGTGGCCGATAAGTGGCGGCGGCGAATCGGACGATTTGGGGGCAGAGTTCTTAAGGCGGTTGGTGGGAATTTGTATCACTTGCCGGGTAGGGTGGGAGCCCTTGGACATCGGACCAGGACATTTGGAATTCTTATTAATCAAGGCGCTCCGGCCCAATATGAGGCCAACCCGGCTTTGTTGTCAATGAACGAATACGAAGTATTAGGAGAGAGAGTTCGATTCGTTCTCCGGGCGCACAGCCCACTGGAGAAATCAAGGAATAGGTTCGATTTGGTGCCTTCCGAAAATGAAGCTGAAAGGATGATGTGGCATGATGTGAATTTCAGATTGACATCTGACTATCTCACAAAGGTCGATTCGGCAACTATGTATTATGCTTTGGAGGCAAGATGTCCGTTTCTGGATATAGAGCTCTGGCAATATGCAGCTAAGTTGACCATGCGCGATAGAATGCCTGGGGGGAGAAGAAAAGGTCTCCTGTCCGATCTGGCCGCGGACACTCTACCAAAGAGCGCGATTCTGCGGGAAAAACAAGGTTTCGGAATTCCTTTTTATGAGTGGCTCCGTGGACCCTGGTATGGATTTTGGCAAGACTTGTTTGAATCGTCCACATCTTCCCGGCTTGGATTGTTAGATGATGCCGGCGTGAGAAGAATGCTGGAGGCCCACCGCAATGGCAAGAACCACTCGGTTTGTTTGTGGAACCTGGCCATGTTGGAATTGTGGCTGAGAGCGAATCACTTTTGAATGATTCGGATATTTGAAGTCTATACCTATTGATTTTTGATTTTGTTTATGATATATTGAACATCCGTTTGCTAATCGGATACTTTCTCTAACTATAGAGAATTAGAGCACTTAGGAGCCCTATGATCGAAGGTGTTACGACCAAGAAACTGCGCGTTATTGATGATGAGACTGGTATATAAGAATAGTATAAATAGTGACGGCATGGAGAGTTTTAGGATCAGATGAAAACATATCTCATAACCGGCGGCGCTGGGTTTATTGGCAGTAATTTTGTTCATTAC
>JAUXJX010000134.1 GCA_030624545.1 Bacteroidota bacterium
ACATTCAGGGCATCGCTGTCTCGCTGGCGTAATCTGCAGATGAGCTTCGAAGTCACCAATCGAACCAGGGAGTTCGAGCAGGAGGATCTGCCCGAAAAACGAACGCGGCTCGCGGATATCTTCCTCAACTATTCCCCCTGGAAGCAGGCCCTGCGGACCGACGTGAGAGTGAGATTGTCGTCCACGCAAATCTCAAAGACCGAGCAATTCTTCTTTGCAGTTGAAGAAGGGCGGGGAAATTTTCGCTTTGACTCTGATTTGAATGAATTTGTGCCGGACGAGTTTGGCGATCACGTTCTGCGCACTTTGGCAACGGGCGAGTTCGAGCCCGTCAACGATCTGCTCATGAATGCGAAGCTGAGCATTAAGCCGCGTCTGGCCTGGGGCAACAAAAAGCAGCAAGGATTGAAGAAATTGCTCGGCAGCATTACCTGGGCCACATTCTTTTCGTTCGATGAAAAAAGCCGCCGCGAAAATCCGTGGGAAATTTTTTTTGGCGGAATCGGCGCCATTTTCCCGGATGAAGAAACCGTCTTCGGCCGCTACCTCATTCGGCAAGATCTCTATCTATTCGAGAACATCCATACTCGCTCGCTACGCGTCCGCTGGTCAGAAAGGCTGGAAAAGAATAACCGGCTGACTGCAGGAGGACAGCAGTCATTGCGTCAAGAATTATCCCTTCGTTTTCCATCTCGCATTAATAGAAAGTTCTCGATCGAATCGTCCATCGCACGGACCAAGATCGAACGGCTCTTTGCATCGGCTGCCAGGGTCGACCGGCGAATTCTGTCGCGGGGAGGGAATATTCGTCTGAGTTACCGGCCCAAATCGGCTCTCGAAATTGCATCCGATCTCAAAGTCCTGGTAGATCTCGACCGGGCCCACCAGCCTGCCACCGAGACGGTTCTGTTCGGGGTGAAGCCCAGCCTGAGCTATTCGCTGCGGGGAAAGGGAAGACTGCGAGGCGAGCTGGAATATTCCCGCGTAAATGCCAACCCATCCTCCCGGATTATCCCATATGAGATGGCCGAGGGTCGGCGCGTGGGAAGGAATTTACGTTGGCAGCTCGGGCTGGACTACCGTGTATCCTCCCGCGTTATGATTCTATTCAGCTATATTGGCCGCAATCTGCCGGGAAGGGATGGACTGCAGCATCTTGGCAAAGCTGAAGTGAAGGCGTTCTTCTGATGAGTTTGGCTAAGAAAATATTGGACAGGACTAACAGGATCAACAGGATTGAAGCATCCGGTTCATCCTGTAGATACGGTCTACTGGTTCTTTTGGTGGGACTTGGATTGGCATTCCAGTCTATGCCGATGAGTTTATGGGCCCAGACAACGGAATCCGATAATCAACGATTTACCAGCTTTCGTATCCACGGCGGCCGGCACTATAATGAGCGGCAAATCAGGAAATTGATGCAACTACCGAGGAACGATGATAAGCAGTCGAAGAATGTTCAAGCCGGTCTAACGAAACAGCAACTCGGCCGGAAGCTCAGGTCGCTTTTGAACATCTATCGAAATGACGGTTACCTAGCTGCCGCCATCGATTCGGTCCGCTGGACTTTAAGGCCGGTTTCAAAGAAGCCTGTCGAGATCTTCCTGTCGGAAGGCGACCCGTTCCTGGTCAATCAACTCACAATTCTGGGCAACAGACATTTTTCCAGTCGTGAGATTCGCCAGAGTATGCGGACCCGGTCCGGCTCAACTTTCAAAAGCGCTCAACTGGAAGAGGACGTTGAACGGATCATCGGCCTATATGCCGAAGATGGATATCTGCTCGTAAAGGTGAGCGTAGAGGATTTCGTTGTCCATTTGGAAGCAGCTTCGGTGGGTGTAATTCTCAAAATCAGTGAAGGCGATCCAGTCCTTCTTAAGGAAGTTGAGGTAGCAGGCAACTTCTCCACAAAGACGCATGTTATCACCAGGGAATTGGGGCTTCGCGAAAAGTCAATTCTGACCAGGAGCGGTTTCGCCGGAATTCCGGATAGACTGCGCAGGCTGCCATACCTGGAATTAACCGAGCAGCCCAGGCTCACATTTGCACCGGACTCGACGGCCGTCATAACCCTTTCCATAAGAGAAGAGAACAGCTCTCAATTCAGCGGCATCGTAGGGTTCAACCCGAAACAGGGCAGGCAGGACGCATTCATAAATGGACTTGTTGACCTGAGCTTTCAGAACCTTCTCGGAACAGGCCGCTCTTTTCTGGCCTACTGGGAAAAGCGCGGACCAAGCTCCCAAAGTCTCCGGCTTGGCTATGAGGAGCCCTGGCTGCTGGGCTGGCCGGTCAATGGGGTGTTCGGATTGGAGCAGATCGTTCAGGACACATCTTATGTTCGCCGTAGCTGGGACCTTGGCTTCAAATTTTTTCCCATCGAGAATATTTCGGTTATCCTGCAGATAGGCCGGGAAAGCGTGCACCCGGATTCGGCCGGCCGTGCGATATACAACCTTCCCAAAAGCCGGGCGGATCGATTGCTCGTCGGCATAGCCCTGGATTCCCGCAACCATCCCTGGAATCCTTCGGCGGGGTTGATGTACCGGACAAGCATCGATTTTATTCGCAAACGCATCGATCCACTGCTGCCTGATGAAGCCCGACAAAGGAAGGAATTTGAGCGGGTCAGCATGGATTTGGAATACTTGCAGCCCCTTTATGGCAGGCAGGTCTTGATGTTTGGTCTTCATGGCAGAAAAGTGAGTATTGGCGGCGAGGTAATCCCGGTCGACGAACTTTTCCGTATTGGCGGCGCCAGCGACTTACGCGGCTATCGGGAAGATCAGTTCCTCGGTTCCCAGGTAGCCTGGGGAACATTGGAGTACAGGATGCTGCTGGACCGGACCTCCCGCCTCGGGTTTTTTCTTGATGGCGCATATGTAGGAAGAAAGACCGATCCCGAACGGTGGGAGCGACAATACCGCATCGGCTTTGGTTTTGGCATTCGCACCCGGACTGATCTGGGAATTATTGGCTTTGATTATGCCCTTGGCAAGGGAGACAATCTGTCCCGGGGCAAGATTCATATTCGGTTGATAAATACATTTTGATTTAGTAAACTTGGTCATTCTGCCCGGCCCGGCATGCCGGATTTGGAGTAACGCTCCAAAAAATCAAACTTACACAGTTGCTCTTTTTGTTCGTTGGTAGGCTTTACGTGAGGAGAATGAATGCGTCATAATTCCGTATGTCGTTCTATGAAATATGCTTTGCTGCTCTCGAATTTTGCTTTTCTTTGGTTTTCACCTGCCTATGCTCAATTCAAATTGGTTCCCAAGCCAAATTTTTTTGAATTTGATGAAAAAAAGAAAATTGAGTACTACTCACCCCTTCGTTATAACCGGGCCGAAGGATTGTTCCCCGCTATTGGCGTCAGGCTGCGAGATCGCGATGACAGCCCGCTCAGCGTGTTCGTGGACGCCGGCTATGGCCTGAAGAGCGAAAAGTTTCGCTTCAACGCAGGCTTTGATCACGAGATTCCCGCCTGGGAAATATTCAAATTTGGCGGGAAGTATTTCGACGACACTTTTACCCAGGACGGCTGGATCATTTCCGGTGTGGAGAACTCTCTTGCGGCGCTTTTTTTGCGCGAGGATTTTCGCGATTATTTCCGGGCCAAAGGATACACGGCCTGGATTTCAAAAGACTTTGAAGAGGCGATTCATTTTCGCCTGGCATTCTGGTCCGGTGAATATGAATCTGTGAAGAAAGAAACGAATTGGAGTTTCTTTGGCGGAGATAAGAGGTTTCGCGGCAATCCCCCTGTGGCTGAAGGCACGGAGAACAAGCTGCGATTGGAAGTCATCTTCGACAGGCTCGACAACCCCCTTTTCCCCATGGAGGGTTGGTATCTTGAGGGCGCCTTTGAAAAAGGCGGTGACTTCTTGGGCGGCGATTTTGACCAGAGCGGAGTATTTCTTACCGGAAAGATTCTGAAACCAACGATCTCAAACCAAAGGCTCGTTCTTACCGCCCGATATGGTTCCCGCGCTGATTCAAGAGCCCCACAGCATTTGATGAGCCTCGGTGGAATCACCACCTTACGTGGTTACAAATACAAAGAGTATCGCAATGGCAGCAATCTGGCATTTGGAACATTTCAATATTACTTCAATGGCGACCTACTGCAAAAGCTGCCCCTGCAGCGAATTCCTCTCTACAGCAGCCTGGGCCTGATCCTATTTGTGGAGGTTGGCGCCCTCTGGAACGGTGAGACTTCAGGACTCAACGCTACGAATGTTGGAGACAGCCCTGACTGGAAATCGGATGCCGGCTTTTCACTGACCGTCACCGGAGAGTTCATCCGGGTAGACTTTGCGAGAAGGCTGGATCGCGGCCATGCGGAATGGGAGATCTCATTCCGGCTGCTGCCGAAGCTGTAGATGCGAGCATAGGGATAGAGACTTGACAACCTCACCGCCCTTATGAAATATTCCTTTTTCCATATCAGGTTTCTTCTTTTGATCTCCCTCTGCCTTTATCCACTAGAGGCGTTTTGTATTTTCCAGGATGCGCCTCCGGATTCCGTGCAGATCGGTAATATTCAGGTGGTGGGAAATGAAAAAACGAGAAGCTACGTCATTCTGCGCGAGCTGGAGTTTGGCGAAGGCGAAATGGTCGCTTTGCGGGAGCTGGAGCTGGCTCAGCTGCGAATTATGAACCTGGGATTGTTCAACAATGCTGAATTCTATTTTGTAGAAAATGCTGAAAAGCGTGACCTGAACGTTATAGTCTATGAGCGCTGGTATATTTTCCCCATCCCCATATTTTTCTTGAACGACCGGGATTGGGATAAAAGGTCGTACGGACTTGGCCTTTCTCACATGAATCTTCGCGGCCGGGCCGAGAGGCTGTGGTTGTCCGGCTGGTTTGGTTACGACCCGGGATTCAATATTTTCTACAATAATCGCTGGTTTGGTGGAAACCGTCGCCTTTATGTTCAGATCAATGTGCTATCGCAAAGCGTGTCGAGTAAATCGATGCCGTTTCCCGGTGTGGATGAGAAGCATCGCCTGGTCTCGATTCTGTTTGGTCGCCGGTTTGGACTGCATTGGTCCCTAAGTTTGCAATTCGGCTACAACTATGTTGGGGCGACCGATCGCAGCATACTCTGGCATGCCGAAAACGACCATGATGATAATCTCTCGACCCTGGTTAGCATACGCCATGATACCAGGGATTTGTGGGAGTACCCCAAGAACGGAAGCCTGTGGCAGGTCTATTTATCCCGCACACATCTTCTAAATGGCGGCGAAAGTTATATTCAATATGGAGCTGACCTGCGCGAATATCGCTCCCTGAAAGGAATCGTTTTTGCCGGACGTGTCTCAACGGCCCTCACGCGGAATCGCGTGCCATTCTACCGGCATCTGTATATCGGCTATAGTGAGCGCGTTCGCGGCCATTTCAACAGGATTGTAGAAGGAGAAAACCGCTTAATTGGATCTCTGGAGATGCGCATTCCTTTGTTGCGGGAGCGCGACATTCCCCTCTCTGCCGAGACCTGGTACTCATCATACCTGCAGTTCCTGAGATTTGGACTTTACCTAACCTTTTTTAGTGACGCCGGGGCTATCTGGAATCAAAATGAAACGCTGACCAGCGATCGTTTTCTGAATGGCGCCGGCTTCGGGTTGAACGTGATATTGCCCTATTCCTCTGTCCTGCGATTTGAGCGCGCCTATGACGAAGATGGCCGGGGCGAAAATATTGTAGATTTTCAATTATCCTTTTGACAGGACAGCGGTTGAATGTCTGCCTCGCCTCACCTGGAAAGCTTCATTGTCTCGCCGGACCATATCCATGAAAAAAGACTTCATATCACGGGGTCCGAATTCCATCATCTTCGCAAGGTAAAGAGAAAGCGGGCCGGGGATGTGATTAGCGCCACGGATGGGGCAGGAAATTTCTACTCAGTCCGGCTGCAGAAGGTCGGCGCCACCGAGGCTGTTGGCGAAATACTGAAGACACTACGAAAAATCGGGGAGCCGGCCGTCGCCATTACCGTGGTTCAGGGATTGCTGAAAAGTCAGCGTATGGATTTTCTGATTGAGAAGGGAACGGAGTTGGGCGCATCCGCATTCATACCGGTCAAGACCCGGTTTAGTCCGGACGACGCCTCGGAAGTGAAATTGCGGCGTTGGCAGCGCGTCTCACGGGCGGCGGTCAAGCAGTGCGGTCGGT
>JAUXJX010000564.1 GCA_030624545.1 Bacteroidota bacterium
CGAGCCAATTCGTCCTTCATGGCGCGCGAGATGATTTCGCGTGTGGTCTGCGATTGTGCCGATGCTGTCTGAGAGGAGACAAGAATAAGAGAAATTAGAGAAAATAGGAAGTTTCGTGGGATCGTATTTTTCATGTCATCACCAACATTTAGTGTTTAACCTGGATAATTCATAAACCACAGAGAACACGGAGATCAAGTTATTGTATTTACAGTCGTTAAAGGCAAATTCGTTCAATTCAAATCAGAAACTCAGTTTTCACTTAGAGAAAAGTCATTTTCTTAATAATACGTTGATTTTCAAGGAGTAACATTTTTTGTTTTTTCTCTGTGAACTCTGTGGTGAATAATTCCTTCAGCACAACACAGCGCTTTTGAATTGCCGTCCGCTACATCGAACGATCCGCATCCGGCCGCGGCAAAATGGGCGGACGCTCTTGTGACTTGCTCTTCTTCTGCACCTCAACCTGGGTCAAGAGCAAAGATGGGGATACCGCCGAAACCGGCACACTGCCGGACTCTGCCCCGCACATTCCGTTGAAGATCTCGAATTGATCGCCGCTATCCGAAACCATTGACAAAATCACAAGCGGCGTGCCAACCAGATCGACACCGCGCACCAACTCGTCCGGGCGGCCATCTGTGTAGATGCGATAAACTTCCGTGGGCAGAACGTTGAATGCATTGGGAATGGTGCGGCCCGTAATGGTAAAGCCGCCCTGGATATCCTTAAACAACAAGCCGAACGATCTGTCCTGCCTTTTACATTCTTCAATCAGTTTCAGTCGCAGTTTTTGTTCCGGAACCGGTTCGCTTGATTCGACCAACAAATTCGACTGGCGGGACACCGGTCGAAATCCGGCCTGGGCGCGGCCATGGCCGTTGGAGCGAGGAAAATTCTCGATGGGCGAGCGGGACATAAGGAAGCTCTCGAACACGCCGGATTCGACTACGGTAACGGGACGGGCCTCGACGCCTTCGTCATCATACCTGTAATGGCCGACCATTTCATGTCCTTTGAATTCCTTACGTGTCGGATCGAAGACGATGCGCAGGTGTTCCGGCAATATCCGGTCTCCGACTTTCTTTTTAAAGGTCTGTCCTTCCTCTTCACTCTTTTGGCGATGGCCTTCAATGCGGTGACCGAAAATCTCATGGAAGAAAACCCCCGCCGCACGGCCCGACAGAATTGCGGGTCCGGTATAGGGGTCAACCACGGGAGCATCGCGCAAATCTTCCAGCTTCTTAATCATGGCCCTGACATCGGACAAGACCTCCTCATCTTTCGGCAGGTCAGCCGGTTTGAAGGCAAAATAACTCAGGTAGAGCGGCAGTTCCATGCCGTCTTCCGATTTGATGAATCCCGTTACGAACAGCCTGGAATAGATGAGATTCTGGGCCAGTTTGACGCCTTCGCTCGTCACCAGGTTTTTCCGTTCTATCGTGAAACTAAAGGAAGCCCTGCCGCCATAGATCTCTTCATTCTCCAGAAATGGCTCTGTGTATTTCTTGACCTTCGCTTCCCATGTCTGTCTATCGCCCAACAGCGCCTTCACCTCCACAGGCGGCTCATAATAAGTCGAAGGCTCCGGCTCCAGCGAAAAATCCGCAGAAGTATCTTCTTCCCGAACTTTGACCGCCACGTTGGCCTTCACCTTGTTGAAACGCTCCACCGCCTCGCGATATTCTCTATTGGTCTCCCGCCACAGCGCGGTGCGGATAGCGTCGGGATCATCCTCCTGCGCGATGCGGACAAGCCCGCCCGAACGAAAGACAAATTGGCTGTAGGGATCGCCACGAATCTCGTGGGTGTTATCGAATTCATAGTTCCCAACCCTCACGTTCACAGAAAGCAGCCTGCTTTGGGAGCTGCTTGAATTCGTCAAAGATCCAAACGAGGCGCCGACCGAAGTTCGATGGACGTCGCTAACCGAATAACTGATGAAATAAGGCGGAGCTTCCTGCTGCTGCAACGCCGTCATTTCACGATTCAACTCCTCTGTAAGTAGCTCGAGAAGGCGGTCTTGCGCCGGCGGAACTTCCCGGGCTCCGCTGAGAACCGCAAAAAGAAAGATCAGGAGAATGAGACCCAAGGGCTTAATAGGAGAGAGCATGGCTTTTGTCTCCAATGATTTCATGCATTACCGGCCTTATTTGAAAACAGGCCGGACACTTTTTATGGCATTCGGCAAAACAAAAGGTAAATGAGGATAGTGATGTCGAGAAGTCATATATTTCTTTCAACTTGCGCAAATCATAAGCAAGTTTCGCCAAAAAATCAAACCTTTTTGGAGATCGAAAATATTGCACACGAAGGAGACAAAGAACTTTTGATTGGCCGGCCAGGTATTATATTAACACGGTGATGCTTGATAAATGGACAAATTATTTAAATTGCATTATTCATAAATTTTCGCCACAAAGGCACCAAGTCATTAAGAATATGAAACTCACCCTGAGCGGAGTCGAAGGGTGAACCTTCTAAAAGCGAATCCGCAACGACCTCCGCAGGCAAG
>JAUXJX010000366.1 GCA_030624545.1 Bacteroidota bacterium
CAGTGCGAGCGTTGGCGCGGTACTTGGCGGTGGTGTTTTTGGCGACCACTGTTCCCCAATTTCGGATACGACCATAATATCTTCCATGGGTTCGGCCTCAGATCATATAGACCATGTTCGCACGCAGCTTCCCTACGCACTAACGGCAGCGGGTATTGCACTCCTCGGATATATTGTAACAGGATTGGCGTGATCCTGCGGTCAAAGCCGGATCATAGCCAAAATCAGCCCCACCCAGAAAAATCAATTGCCACATCGATTCAAGATTGCGCCAAAACAGAGGTCAAGATCGAAATTTGCTTGTAAAACAAGGGTTTATGAATGTTGAGTATTTTGCAATTCCGCAACTTTTCTCTTGACAAAGAAAATTATTTTCAGTAATATTGGGCATTCCGAAAATGAAAAGCCGTAATTGAGGAAAGGAGGTGTTGTCTCAATGTCAAATCTCAAAAGGTTTGCCTCAATAATGTTGTTAATGATATTCATCGTTGCTTCCGCAATTTCGACTGGCTGTACAAAATACGCCAATTCCGATCAGTTAAATGCGCTGGATCAACAAAAAGCAGCTGCAGAAAGTGCCGAGAAAGCTGTAAGTGATTGTGAGGATGAATCGGCAGCCCTGGCGCGGGAAGTGTCCAGCAAGGAGAAGGAACTTGCTGACGTGAAAGCCGAGAAGGAAAAGGTAAAAGAGCGTTTGTCCCAGATGTAATGGGCAGAATTTTAATCGGGAGAATAATACTACAATGAAGGCAAAAACGATTATATCAGCTCTTGTTCTTTCCGCTCTGACAATTTCTTTCTTGGCAGGCAGTACCTATGCTCAGCAAGAGCGAAAGATCAAGATGGATGAATATCAGGCCACGATGGCCGATTATCAACAGCGGGAGGCCCAAGCCAAGGCCAAGCTCGCAGAGTGCAGCACAAAAAAAGCCGATCAGGAGCAGAAAGTCGCTGCCCTTGATAGTGAAATCAAAAGTGAATGGAACGAAATATACGGGCTAATCGGAACCGACGAAGCCGGTGTAGCGGCCTATCGGCGTTCACTTGAAGAATTGGAAAGACAGGTAGATGGGCTATCTGCACTTTCCTCCGAAGAGTTGTTTCGGCGGAGGGACGAAATAAAGGAAACCGAAGCGAAGCTCGAAGAGCACAAATCCAATCGAATTTATGCCTTGTCTGAGATGCGCGACCGCGTGGCAACCATCGAAGGTAAGTTGATGCGGCTGAAGAATAAGCTGCCAAAATCTCTCTATGATGACTATAATGTGGCGAGGGGTGACTACCTCTGGAAAATCTCCAAGAAACCGGACATATACAGTGATCCAATGCAGTGGATGAAAATCTACACCTACAACCGGGAGCTTATCAAAGATCCGGATTTGATTTATCCAGATTGGGTTCTAAAGATTCCACGCAAGGTTGGACCCAATGAATACATTGTGATGATGGGTGAGTATCTGAACAAGATCGCCTCTAATCCCGACGTATTCGGTGATCCTACAAAATGGACCAAGCTCTACGAAGCCAACAAAGATGTAATTTCTGACCCCAATACCATCTACCCGTATCAAATCTTGGTCATTCCTCGAGACTAGAGACAGTTTAATAAAAGCCATAGAGGGTCTCATGTATCCCATGAGACCCTCTATGGTTTATATATTTGGATCGAAAAATCCAAATTACTGTGGATAATTTAGATCATTCTTGATATTATTAAGCATTCGGCTCTACCGACTTTGGCTTGTCCAAATGTAGAGCCTTTTTTGATGGGATTCTGCGTCTTTTAATGCAAAGAAAATTCACCCTAAAAAGCACTGATCCTCTTGCATTGTTGGGATCTAGAGATTCCAACCTGAGACTGATCCGGGAATCCTTCGATGCCAAAATAGTCGTCAGGGGTGACACGCTTCTTCTTGAGGGCGAACCATCGGAGCTAAAGCAACTCGAAAAGCTCTTTTCAGAGCTTACCGCAGTCATTAGCAGAAATGGCGGTCTCACCCAGTCGGATATCGAAACGCTAGTTCATCTCCTGAAGAATGAGAAACCTGTGGCCAAATCCTTGCCGTCGGATCAAGTTATTGTTCACGGCAGAAAAGAGTCGGTCCGGCCCCGCACCGAAGGCCAAAAGCGCTACTATAATTCGGTGCTCATGAATGACATCGTGTTCTGTATCGGCCCCGCCGGCACGGGCAAGACTTATATTGCCGTAGCCATGGCTGTTGGACAACTCCAAGCGCACAATGTGGATCGAATTTTCCTGGCTCGACCCGCTGTAGAAGCCGGCGAAAAGCTTGGCTATTTGCCGGGCGATTTTCGAGAAAAAGTAGACCCCTATCTTCGCCCTTTGTACGATGCCCTGAATGATATGATGCCGGCGGATAAACTGCGAAAGATGATGGAACAGGGTACCATCGAGATTTTGCCACTTGCCTATATGCGCGGCAGAACATTCAATAATGCATTCGTCATTCTTGACGAGGCGCAAAACACCTCCGCAAATCAAATGAAGATGTTTTTGACACGATTGGGAGTTCATTCCAAAGCGATCGTTACAGGCGACATCACCCAGATTGACCTGCCGGAAAAGCGCGCATCCGGTTTAGTACAGATCCAGCAGGTGCTCGATAAAGTCAAAGGTATTGCATTTATTTATCTCGATGAGAAGGATGTTGTTAGGCATAGGCTGGTGCGAGAGATAATCCTGGCATATGACCATTTTGAAGAGAAGCAGCGAAAAGAGCAAGATGACAGGCTCAGCGGTGAAGAAGGGAAATCACCGGAAGATGAGCACGAATAGCTGAAATGGCAGGTTATTTGAAATACTTCTCCAAGCGCAAGGACGGCGCCAAGTCGGGTTCGCAGGAGTTCCAACCCTGGTACAATACAGACCTTTTCTTCCGGTCGACTTTAGGATTTGTATTCATTTTGGTTACGCTTCTTTTGTTCCCGCGAGCAGAGTCCTACAAATTTGGCGACCTGAAAGAGGGGAATATATCCAGCGAAGAGATCATTGCTCCCTACACTTTTTATGTAGAAAAGAACCCTGATGAACTGAATGCAGAACGTGAGGGAGCCCGACAGAGAATACTGCCAGTTTTTCATCGTAACGACTCGACGATGATTGAATTGTCGCAGCTGCTCGCTACGTTTCGCGACAGTCTTCTTCAGATCATGATTCTCTCGGTAGATGATTCCTCAAGGCAAGCTGGAATAGACAACCTGATTAGAGAAAATCGAATAATCCTCACCAGAGAACGGATTCCTTTTTTCTATCGTTTAACCCGCATAGATTCCTCCGACGTTCTGCCCGAAACAATATCGTCAGATTATGGGAAGTACTTCGATCAACTGGGAAGCATCCTTACAGATCTTTTGGTCATCGGAATTGTCGATCTGGAAAAAGGTGCAATCCCAAATTTTCGTGATAAGATAGCCGTATTAAGAAATGGCGCGGAGGAAGAAAAACCAGCCAATGCTTTCTACGATATGCCCGAGGCCAGGGACCGTCTCTTGAACAGGTTAC
>JAUXJX010000485.1 GCA_030624545.1 Bacteroidota bacterium
AGACAATATCTCAGCCCACTTCCCAAAGCGCTGACGAAACAAGTCCGGCAATGTGAGCAGACGCATCCGGCGCAGAATCCGGACGTAAAACAAACCTGCCAGAAACAAACAGATCGCAGAGCCAATCGGATTCGCAAGCACACCTGGAATCCCTTTCGTATAGGCAGCACCTGCTGCTCCAATTAAGGTCCCGGAACCAAACCAGGTTGCGAACACCGTAAAAACGCACAAGAGTAGCGGCAGACGCCTGCCTGCCACGATAAAATCGGTGCTCGACCGAATGTTACGGCTGGCATAAAACCCGAATGCCATTAGCATGATGATATACAGGATTGCGCCTGAAATAATGTAAGTTGATCCAATCAATTTATTCTCACTCCATCACTTTTGCCGGATTGCCGGCTGTTGAATGCCTGGTTGAGTCCAGAATTGACCATCATTAGCAGATCAATAGCGATGCCGTCAAATGCGTGATACGTGCCTTTCTTGGAATCGTAGATTACACCGGTCATGTCATGATACCCCAATGAGAGACCATGTGGGGTACTACCAGCTGCTGCAAAAGAACGGCTGTTATGAAAGTATCGAAGGCATTCCCTCCCTCCCGGAGAACCTTGATAGTCGCTTCGGTAACCTGCGGTGTTTGTCTACTCACCATCACTTTGTCTACAACGGACTCGGACTTTGGCCCCTGATTGATGAGTCCGTCTGTGGGATCGTCAGACTTGGTAGAGAGGTTCTGACCAGGCAAAATCGAAGTTCGGAGTAACACTAGAACAATTTCACAACACAGCGAATGCTCCACCAAGAGTCTGACTAGAAAACTCCTTATTAAATTAATCTGTTTGAACCGATATCCGGCGTCCAAGCAAGGCTACAATTCGATTATCTTCTCTTTTCAAACTCAATGTCCCGGATGGGATCAGCGTGAAGCCGGAAGCCAGTGAGGGCGTTGGCGCTGTCTCGCGTAAAGACCAGAGATCTATCACCCCATCGGAACCTATCGGCATCAACAGGTTCAATTAAGGCTGTATAATATTGTCCCACACGCACCCGCAGTGAGTCTGCTTCAACTATAAGTCTATAATCAGCGTCAAGCTCCTCACTAAAATATGTACCTCCATATTTCTCAAGCTCAATTTCGGAAAGCTGAGCCTCGCGCGGTTTCGGCTGCTCCTCCTGGAATCGATCCCGATAGGACGAGTATTTCTTATCAAGCGGCTCGGTAAACTGCTCCTTCAAGTAAAGGATAGCAATCTTCCGCGCAATTTCTCCGGCAGGAAAAGGACCTTGGTTAGCAAGAACAATCACCGAAAACCGCTGGTCGGGAAACCGCATGTAATAGGAGCGGAAGCCGACAAATGAACCGCCATGACCGATCTGCCTCACCCCGAAGAATGAAGCAACATCCAGCCCGAAACCGTAGCCGACGCTCTCACCATTGTTTAATTTTCCCGGCGCCTCCATCATTTCGATTAGTTTTGGTGACCCGGTGCCAAGTTGATTCTGATAAAAGTTCTGGTCCCATTTAAAGAAGTCTTCAATGGTCGTATAAATGGAACCGGTCCCGATCTGTTCGAGCTGGGTCATATTAATCCTGAATCCCCCCTCTGGCCTAGGAGAATACCCGGACGCTCTGTTTTTCACAATCACGGTTATGTCATCGTGAAAATGCGTGCTTTGCATTTTAAGGGGATCGAACACATATTTTTTTGCGAACTCGGATGTCTTGATACCGCTGACACGGCCTACGATTTCAGCGAGTAGAAAGAAGTTTGAATTCGAATAGGAGTAGCGCGTGCCCGGGGGAAAGTTAAGTCGTTTCTGCCGCGCAATCATGTCGATGGCTTCCTGATCCGTGTAAAAAGGAACCTGATATGTTTCGCCATCTCTGCCGGCCAATTCCATTAGAGCCTCGTAATTACGCAGACCGCTGGTATGATGTAGCATATCGTCAATGGTTATCGGTTGCCCATAGTCTGGGATCTCAGGTAGATAACGGCGAATATCATCCCTTTCAGAAAGTTTCCCCCGTTCGATAAGCAAGGCAATGCACATTGCCGTGAAATGTTTTGAGGTAGATCCAATTCTGAAAACCGTTTGCGGAGTATTTGGAATATCGTATTCGAGATTGGCCATACCGTAGCCGCGTGCATAAATAATCCTGCCGTCTTTGAACAGGCCAACCGAAGCACCAGGAGATTCCTTTTTGTCCCACTCCGCAAATATCTTATCAACGTTGTTAGTCAACTCAGTCTTCGGATAAGCTTGAAATGCGTGGGCCTTATGGTTGACGGCGCACCACGAAAATACGAATAGGAAAACAGCGAAGAGAGCTTTCAGAGAAAATCTCTTGCGTCTCAAGACCATAGGTAGGCAGTATTTAGGAACTACAATCCACCCCAGAAATTGCATTGCTTTAACCATAGGTAGAATGATTTGACACTTTGAGTGTGCCGGAGTTTTGAACGACCCCGGCACACCTTTCTAAGGGACCGGCGTTTCTCTCTATCGCTAGGCGAAGTGTTATCAAGCTATTTGAGAAAATCAATCACAATACGAAAGCCCAGATGATCATCGCTGCTGTTCTGCTCGTCGCCCGTACGGGCAGGCGAACGCAGGTTGTGTCCCCCCTCAGGGGTTATATGTCCGGAGCGGTCGGTCCAACTGCCACCGCCACGATTCTCACGCCCCTGATCTGGTTCGCCGGAATCAGGCGGTCCGGTGGGATTGCGTTTGGGCATGATTGCATAATACTTCGGATCGAAGACATCCCTGTTCCACTCCCAAACATTGCCTGCCATGTCCATAAGGCCGTACGGCGAAGCACCGGCCGGATAATTGCCCACTGGAGAAGTTTCTACAAATCCATCGTCAATTGATTTATCAGGCTGCCTGGCGTCGCC
>JAUXJX010000051.1 GCA_030624545.1 Bacteroidota bacterium
CATGGTGATAGTAGAGATTGTGAACTTTAACCGAATCTCAATTTGGCCGAACCATGTGCTAATAGTCGGCATCTCGATTGGAACTTATATCTTGACTCAGATCAACGTACTTGTGTTTGGCCGAGGAGCACTTTTGAAAAACCTCCTACTGGGATGGCTTAATCTGGCGAAACGCAAAGCCATAATCACAGCCTTTTGTGCAGCCTTTATTCTTTCAATAATAGAAGTTGTCATATTGCCGATGAATCCTGCCAAGTACCAGAGATTGGGCAAGCCTAACGTAATTTTGATCTCGTTTGATACTTTAAGTGCAAAACATATGAGAAGTTACGGTTATTCGGAGCAGACCACACCCAATATCGACCGTTTGGCTCAAGATGGTGTTTTGTTCGAAAATCACTTTTCGGTGGCTAGACTTACCTTGCCATCCCACATGTCTATTCTTACGTCGGTCTATCCGTCCGTCCATAAGGTCATTGATTCATTTACCAGTGTGCTTGATAACCGGTTTACCACACTTGCTGAGGTTCTAAGGGAAAACGGCTATGAAACCGGTTCTTTCGTGGACGGCAATAGTCAATTGAATATTGGCGCTTTTCATGGATTCGATAAAGGCTTTGATTTTTACGAGCATTATCCGGAGCGTTATTTAAAGCACGAAAAGATTTATGTGGTTAGGCGAACACTGAATTTTCTCGCTAGATATTTACATCGCAATGGGATCCCGGATATGCACTCAGAGAAGATTTTTTCAAGTGCTACCAGGTGGTTGGATGGGCGACCGAAGGAAGATCCTTTCTTTCTGTTTTTGCATACTTATGATTGCCATTCCGATTTTGGCACCAAACTACCATATGTTTCACCAGAGCCATTTCAAGCGCGCTTTACTTCAGACTATAATGGCGATTTCACCGGATGTGACAGCAATGGGAATTGTGCCACGGAAAACCTGACAACGATCAACAGAAAAATCAGAAAAGGCAAAAATGAGTCTTCGGAGTTGCTTTCAGATGAGAACATGAATTATGTTTCCTCTTTGTATGATGGCGGCATCAGTTACAGCGATTATTGGTTTGGCGAATTTGTTGAAAACTTGCAAAGAAGAGGCTTGTGGGACAATACAATTATTATCGTAACCTCGGATCATGGAGAGGAATTTTTCGAGCACCGCCAACTAAAGCACTATCAACATTATGATGAAGTGCTTCAAGTCCCTTTGGTGATACGTTATCCTGTAAGGCTAAAGTCAGGTGCAACGGTTAAAAGCTTGACTCGATCCATTGACTTGCTTCCGACAATTCTGGACCTCGCCGAGATTCAACATGAAAGCAGTCAATTCCAAGGAGTCTCCTTGATGCCTTATGTGAACAATGATTCAAATGTTGAAGAATTAATTCTTTTCGGCGGTCAAGAGGAGCGCTGGGATACTGACACTCAAGTTATGAGGTCTCTAGATTACAAGTACATCAAGAATGGCAAGAATCGTGGGGGATACCCACTCAAATCAGGTGAGCCAGAAGAATTATATGATCTCCGAAAAGACCCTGGCGAAAAAGAGAATATCATTGGTACAGAAATTTCCATTTTTCAAAGAATGAATAATGACATGACACGGTGGGCAGATGGCTGCAGAGCGCTACGCAGTGAAATTGTCCCCACTGAGCTTGCCGAAGGCAAAAAACGAATAGACCAGAAGTCCGTCGAGACTTTAAAGTCTCTTGGCTATATTAGATAGGATTTTTCTGCTTTTTATCCCGCATTAAGACCACCCTTCTTTGGGGCAGCTACATATCTGTAGGCGATCTTAGTTTTGTGGCTTGGATTTGAATAGCCCCTGCCAACCTTTTATTTAAATTCCATAAACTAACTCTGTGAGTAAGCGTTGTTCATTAATGGATCAAATAGTGCTGTGGCATTGAAGGAATGTGTCCTCTTTCCAAACACAGTTTCAATATGATATGGTTTTCTTAAGGAAAAGAGCTTCCTCGCCGATAATAGTTTTGATGCAACTGATCTCAAGAACGCGGCAAAACGATTGACAACATGATTGTAATCACTTGGTATAGGTTTTGCATCTGAAACGGAGTCGTTGGGCGAGCTCTACAAAATAAATATTACTGAATTTGAGTGTTGGGACTGGACACCGCCTTTTAGCAAAGGAATGTTGTTGGTATCGAAACTCACTTTAAAAATCTCCCGATACATGATGCTTAATGTATTAGTGAAGCCAAATGCTTGAATAAAAAAAAGTGACCATGATGAAACGAATCCTTTTGATATTGCTGCTCTTTTTTTTGGTGATCGATACACAACCCGCACTTGCTTACATCGGGCCCGGTGCCGGATTTGCCTTTTTGACCTCATTTCTAATGTTGTTTGCCAGCTTTTTTATGGCTTTTTTCACATTTCTTACCTGGCCGGCCCGGGTGTTGGTGCGGTTTTTTAAGCGGAGAAAAGCGCTTGCGAATGCTAAAGCAGAACGTGTTGTGATTCTGGGACTCGACGGGTTGGAGCCGACAATCACGGAGCGCATGCTGCAAGAAGGTAAGTTGCCGAATTTGCAAAAACTCAAAGAGCAAGGATCTTATTCCAAATTGCAAACCACATATCCGGCTCTCTCTCCCGTAGCTTGGTCTGCTTTTTCTACCGGCGTGGGTCCCGGCAAACACAATATTTTTGATTTTCTTTCTCGCGATCGCCATTCATATTTGCCGGAATTGTCCTCGTCAAAGGTAGGAACTGCAAACAGAAAATTATCAATAGGTCCATTTGAGATTCCACTGGGAAAACCTGTTGTGCGCTTTCTGCGAAAAAGCAAGAGTTTCTGGAAAATACTAGGGGATAACGGCATATTCAGCCATGTGTTGCGTGTCCCCATAACGTTTCCGCCGGAGAAATTTAATGGCGCAATGCTTTCAGCAATGTGCGCGCCGGACCTCTGGGGTACCCAGGGAACGTTCTCCCTTTTCACAACAGACGAGTCGGTCAATCCTGTCAAAGAAGGAGGCGATACCTCCATTGTAACTCGAGACGGAGATCGAATCGAGGGATTTATTAAGGGACCTGAGAATTCGATTCGGAAGAAAAGGGAGCAGATGAGACTGCCATTTGTCGTGCAAATCTTGAGCGACGAAGAGGCTGTAATAGTCATAGACAAAAAGAAGATTCCTCTTAAGAAGAATACCTATACGGATTGGATCGAACTCAAATTCAAGGCCGGTTTAGGGATTAAGGTGCAGGGAATAGCAAAATTCTATCTGATTGAGACTCGACCCCATTTCCGTCTATATATGACGCCAATCAATATCGATCCCGAGAAGCCTGCGCTGCCAATCTCCTATCCTTATTCCTATTCAATTTATCTATCCAAACTTTTCGGCAAGTATGCAACACTTGGTCTTGCCGAGGATACTTGGTCACTGAATGAGGGCGTCCTAAGCGATGCTGCGTTTTTGGAGCAAGCCTATTCAATTCATGAAGAACGCGAAAAGCAATTCTTTCATGCCTTAGATAAGACTAAGAAGGGCTTGTGTGCGGTTGTAATCGATGCGACGGATCGCATTCAGCACATGTTTTTCCGGACACTTGAAGAGGATCATCCCGCAAACCGAGGGAAAGAGACGCAAGAATATAAAGATGTCATTGAAGATTTGTACCTTCGTATGGACGATCTGGTTGGCCGCACCTTCGAGAAAATAGGCAAGGACGATGCTTTCTTCGTTCTTTCAGACCACGGTTTCAAATCCTTTAGGCGCGGCATTAATCTTAACGTTTGGCTTAAAGACAATGATTACCTGGTTTTGAAAGAGGGCGTAAAGGAAACGGGAGAGTTTTTTCAGGGTGTCGATTGGCAAAAGACGAAAGCCTATGCCTTTGGCTTGGCCGGCGTCTATTTCAATGTTAAGGGCCGCGAGAAACATGGCGTTGTTGAGCCGGGTGAAGAATATCAGGAATTAAAAGCGGAGCTTATCGAGAAGCTTTCAGGTTTGAAGGATCCCAAAACCGGTGAAGTCGCTATCACGGAAATGTTCGACAACAGAAAGATCTACAATGGCCCTTATGCCGACAGCGGTCCTGATTTGATTAGCGGCTATAATATCGGCTATCGTATTTCGTGGAATGGCGCCACCGGTGTGGTTAACGACATAGTTTTTGAAGACAATGTCAAGGCGTGGAGTGGTGACCACTGCATAGATCCACGGCTTGTTCCCGGTGTGATTTTCAGCAACAGAAAAATCACGTCATCAAATCCGGCCCTTATGGATATGGCACCAACCGTTCTTGATCTATTTGGCGTAAAGAAACCGGCTTACATGGAGAGCCGGTCAATATTTGATGCAGACATTGATGAAACCGAGAGGGACCATGATTTTTCAGCAAAAACCGAAGATGTTAAAGAGAAAACGGCGGTACCAGTCAATGAGTAATCATAGATCGCAAGTTGAAATTCTGACAATAATTAGCCTATCGGCCATTATCGCTTCTCTGCTTTTTCTCAATTGCAACAGAGGACAAGCTCTTTCGACCAGCAAAAAAGTAATTGTTCTGGGATTCGATGGAGTCGATCCACAGCTTCTTTCAAAATATATGGCAGAAGGAAGACTGCCAAATTTTTCCAAATTAGCCAAAGATGGTGATTATCAACCACTAGGGACCAGCGTTCCTCCTCAAAGTCCGGTAGCATGGTCCAATTTTATTACCGGAATGAATCCTGGTGGACATGGTATTTTTGATTTCATTCATCGTGATCCAAGATTGATGATACCCATGTCATCGACCACCAAAACCGAGGGATCCAAAAATACAATAAAGATCGGTAAATACACCATTCCCCTTTCAGGAGGCACGGTTAAGAATCTACGTGATGGGAAGACGTTTTGGACCATTCTGGAAGACCATGATGTGCCTACCACGATCTTTAAGGTCCCCGCGAATTTTCCACCTGTGGAGTCGGAAGGAAAGTCTATAAGCGGAATGGGAACGCCTGATTTACTTGGATCGTTTGGGACGTTTTCATTTTATACGGATGACCCGCCAGCCAATCGAGATGACATTTCCGGCGGCATCGTCTATCCCGTTCACTTAATAAACGATGGTTTTGAATCGAGTCTGGTTGGGCCGAAGAATGCTTTTTTGGCAGAAGAACCCGATGCAACCATTCCTTTCAAGGTTTGGCGTGATCCGGAATATCCGACCGCCAAAATACAAATACTGGACAAACAAATCTTGCTGAAAGAAAAAGAGTGGAGCGATTGGATTCAGGTCGACTTTGAGTTAATACCGGCCTTACAATCGGTAACTGGAATTTGTCGATTCTATCTAAAGGAAGTACGGCCTACATTTAAATTGTATGTCACTCCTATTAATATTGATCCTTCAAACCCTGCTTTGCCCATTTCCACGCCGTCAGATTATGCGGAAGAATTACATGATCATTGTGGATATTTTTATACCCAGGGAATGCCGGAGGACACCAAAGCCCTGTCCTGGGGCGTATTTGATTACGATGATTTTCATAGCCAGACTCAGAATGTATTGAATGAACGATTGAGACTCTTCGATTATGTCTTCGATGATTTTAAAGAGGGCCTGTTTTTCTTTTACGTCTCAAGTACAGACCTGAACGCACATATGTTTTATAACATGATTGACCCTGAGCACCCATCGCATGATTCGGAAAAGGCAAAACAATTTGCAGATGTGATTCCATCTCTTTATGAAAGTGCCGACGGTATCATAGGAAAAGTACTGGAAAAACTCGACGGGACTACAACGCTTATCGTAATGTCGGATCATGGGTTTGCTCCTTTCAGGCGGGCGGTACACCTCAATACCTGGCTCAAAGATGAAGGTTATATCACCCTTATTGATGAATCAAAGCAAACTGAAATTGAATTCTTCCAAAACGTCGATTGGTCTCGTTCAAAGGCTTATGGCGTAGGATTTAATGGTTTATACCTAAATCTGCGTGGGAGGGAAGACAACGGTGTGGTCAATCAGCGAGAGAAGAAATCCGTCTTAGACGAGATTGCAGCAAAGCTTTTGGCGCTTCGAGATCCGCAAAATGGCGACAAAGTGGTTGATCGGGTGTATCGACGTAACGAAATTTACTCCGGAAAGCATATTGAAAATGCTCCGGATCTCGTTGTTGGCTATAATCGTGGTTACCGTGCTTCATGGGAAACAACCATTGGCAACTTTACGCTGGAATGGATTGAAGACAACATGGATCCATGGAGCGGCGATCATTGTATGGCCGCCGAACTGGTTCCAGGGGTGATCTTGTCTAATAGAACATTGCGTTCCAAAGATCCCAAACTGTTTGACATGGCGCCGACCATTCTGGCTGAATTTGGGATCGAAAAAGAGAAGAATATGGTTGGACATCCCGTATTTTAAATTGACTTTGAATCGGAGAGGAGATTGAAATGAAAAAAATAAAACTGGAAAACGAGCTTTTCGATCGGGTCGAAAAGTTTGCCGAGATTGCCGGTTATTCGTCGGTTGAGGAATTTGTTACTCATATGTTAGAAAAGGAACTGTCTTCAATCGATGAATCGGAATCGGAAGAGGAAGTAAAAAGGCGCTTACAAGGTCTGGGATATTTGTCATAACAACAGGGTTATGATTAGGCTGAAGTCGTCAACTTAATAGTCCTTTAAGAAGCCCGGAATGTGGAAATAAGATGGATATTATTAATTCAATACTGAATCCTTTTTTCAAAATATTATTTTACCCATTTGCGAACATGTCTCCCGTCTGGGGTATGCTGGTCATTTCTTTTCTGGCGGGCATAACAATGCTGTTTATTTTCAAAGCGACTTCTGACCAAGCCGGAATTAAGAAGGCCAAGAATCTCTTCAAGGCTCATTTTCTTGCGATACGACTCTATCGAGACGATCTAACTTTAATGATGGAGACCATGAAGAATATAGTTCTTGGCAACCTTGGCTATATGAAGAAATCATTGCGTCCTATGCTTTTCCTTATTGTGCCTGTTGCAATCATCATAATTCAACTTGGAACAAGATATGAGTACCGTCCACTACGGGTAGGAGAAACAACAGTTGTTTCCCTGACTCTTGACAAACATGAGCCAGGCAGTCTAAATGATGTTGTATTGGAGCTGCCCGATGGGTTAAGCCTGGACATCCCTCCCGTTCGGATTGATCAATTGCGAGAGATTAACTGGCGTATCAAGATAGAAAGATCCGGTGTCTTCGATATTGTATTTAGGTCTGACAATAAGACTGTGAAAAAGCGACTTCAGGTTGTGGATTCGCTGAGCCCTCTTGCGAGTCGAATCGCGCGCGATGATTTCCAAACCGCTTTGTTGAATCCAGGAGAATCAAGTTTGCAGAATTCGTCTTTCGCCTCGATGGTATCGATCTCATACCCCAAAAGGGAATTTCAGTTCCTGGGAATCAGTATTCATTGGCTGGTTGCATTCTTCGTTTTTAGTTTGATTGCCGCCTTTGCATGCAAAGGCTTCCTTGGCGTAGAGGTATAATATTAGATGAATTATTATTGGCTGTTTATGTTAAGAATTAAGGAGTAGAAATGGCTGAAGACCCAATCATTATAGTTTCGGGACTGCCGCGTTCCGGCACATCGATGATGATGAAAATGCTGGAGGCCGGCGGACTGGACATTCTCACGGACAATATCAGAACCGCGGATGAGGATAATCCAAAAGGTTATTATGAGTTCGAAAAAGCAAAAGAGCTTGACAAAGACCGATCGTGGTTAGATCAAGCCAAAGGGAAAGTGGTCAAAATCATATCCGCTCTTCTCAGCAAGATTCCTCAAGAAAATTCCTGCAAGATCATTTTCATGCGCAGGAAAATGAGTGAAATACTCGCTTCGCAAAAAGAGATGCTGATTAGAAGAGGAGAGCCCACCGATACCGTAAGCGACGAAAAGATTTCGCAGAATTTCTTTGCACATCTAAGAAAAGTCGAAGTTTGGCTGGAGCAGCAACCCAACTTCGATATTCTCTACATCAATTATAATGACGTTTTGAAGAATCCGCTTGCCAATATTGAGAGAATCAGGGGATTCTTGGGGAATGGACTTGACACCAAAAGCATGTCGGGCGTTGTAGACAAAGCTCTTTATCGACAGCGCAAATGATCAATACCTGATCTGTCTTCAACTGGTTCCTGAGTTTTATCAGGATCTAATCCTATTTGCTAGCCTCCTGCGTTCTGACTCAATAAAAATTGGGTCGGTGTAGGAGGTTTTTTTTGCCCAATTCTACCGTTGTCATTCGATGTAGTACTTATACAGGCCATTTCTTCTTGCTATGGTTGTTTCGATTTGAAACAATGTGCTTCCAATATACGGATTTGAACCGGTATTTGAGATACATTTCTCAAGAATTGCCCCGTTTTGGTATGGCATCAATTTTGCGTTCCTCTTTGCAAAATTAAGGGAAGGATATTTGAATCATAGCTTTGACCCGGAACCAGGATTCTTGAAAATCTGAGTTATAAAGTTAAATCCCTTGTTATCCGATATTTTATATAACCTGCTATATGCAGTTTTTGCATAATTTCTAACCATTTCAAGGAGAGCCCCGTTGGAATCGAGGTGTGTAAACAGAGAAATCTATAGTGGGAGAGAGTTCAGAATGAAAGATAATAAATGTCTTATTCGTTGCGGAGTGGTCCTGGTTCTTTTGTTCGCTTTCGGATTTAGCAGCGATGTCTTAGGTCAAGCTGTTAGAATTATGCCTCTCGGCAATTCGATTACTCGAGGCGTGTCCGGTTCTACAGACAATGCCGGCTATCGAAACGATTTAGCCCAGATGTTAGACAATGAGGGGATTTTCTACAATTTTGTCGGCTCACAAAGTGACGGTGCCGGTTTTGATAATGACCACGAAGGTTACGATGGCCGAGCAGCGGATTGGATACTGGCGAGAGTAGGCGACTATCTGAATAACAACAATCCTGATATAGTAGTCTTACATATTGGAACAAATGATATTACAGGAGGCCAAG
>JAUXJX010000510.1 GCA_030624545.1 Bacteroidota bacterium
ATAGAGTTATGAGACATGGATAATAATCAAAGGAAAAATGTCTCAGGCCATCCGCGGGTGGGCTTAGCACTCGGCGGTGGGGGTGCACGCGGTCTCGCCCAAATCGGCGTGCTGAAAGTTTTCGTCAATGAAAATATTCCGATCGACTTGATTGCCGGTGCGAGTATGGGATCGATCCTAGGCGGCATTTATGCCTTTCTGGGAGACATGGGTGACTTGGAGGACGTGTGCATGGAATATTTCCCCCAGATCCCGGAGCTTGAGGGAATGGGGAATTTCAGAAAAATGCCTCGCACGCAAAAAGCCACTTTCAGCAGGGTTTTTCATTTTCTTAAGGAGTTATACATCCTCAGGATCGGAACCACCCGCACTTCCCTGGTTGATAATAAGCTAATTAAGGGGATGCTCGATGAAGTCCTGGGTAACCACACATTTGACGATTTGAAAATCCCATTTGCCGCCGTTGCCACAGATTTGCGGAACGGGGAGGAGGTAATAATCCGGGAAGGAGAACTGGCAATGGCCCTGCTCGCCAGTTCGGCAATCCCAGGTATCTTCGAACCGGTGGAGTTGGACGGCCGCTTGCTGGTGGATGGCAATGTGACGAGCCAGGTGCCGGTCGAGGCCGCGAAAAGAATGGGTGCCGATTTGGTCTTCGCAGTCAACGTGGAAGCCAGCTTGAAGGGAGGCAACCTCCGAAACGGCATAGAAATCCTTTTCCATGTAGACGACCTGCGCGCCGCAGAGCTGAATCAAATAAAACTGGCCCAGGCAGATGTTGTTATCACCCCGAAGATTGGTCACATTAATTGGGCGAATTTTTCCAAGATCGAAGAGTGCATTCATTGCGGCGAGAAGGCGACCGAATCCATGCTGCCCGAGATTCGCAAAAAGATAGCCGAATTGACTCCGAAATTCTGGAAGAGGATCTTTCGGCCTTTTTCCCGAAAAGAGCGAAGGGAGCGGGGAAGCGTCGCTGATAATTGATCACTCCTGCTGGCCCGCATTATTCATCAATTCTTACCGCGAAGGGACTAAGGCGCCCTTCGCTTCTTTTATTTGTTGATTTAGTCGATCTAATCTTCTAGATTCCAAAATGATGTAAAATCGAAACCAGACTTTGAGAGGCAGAATAATGGCGGCAATAACCGTAAAGAAAATACCGGATGTTCTTTATGAAAAGTTAAAGGATAGTGCGGTAAAAAACCACCGCAGCATCAACAGTGAAGTCATAGCCTGCATTGAAAGGGCCTTAGGTAGTAATTTGATCGATCCAGATGAGTATCTAACCAGTGTTCGACAGCTCAGAGAGGGAGTCAAAGCCCCCCTGTTAACGGATGAAGTCCTGGACAAAGCTAAGAATGAAGGCAGACTGTGATTGTCGTAGATACCAATGTAATTGCTTACTTGTTTATCCCCGGTCAGAACAGTGCAGACTCAGAGGCGCTTCTGAAAAAGGATCCGATTTGGCTTGCTCCTGGACTATGGCGAAGTGAATTCCGGAATGTATTGGTCCAGTATTTGAGGCGCTCATATATTTCATTTTCTCAGGCTCTTCAAATTATGTCAAAAGCAGAGCAATTGATGAAAGGTCGAGAATACGAAGTCAATTCAGTGCACGTAATTGAGATTTCGGATAACTCGTCTTGCTCTGCATATGACAGCGAATATGTGGCCTTGGCACGTGATTTGGGCACTAAGCTGGTCACTACAGACCAGAAAATTATTAGGCAGTTTCAGGATGAAGTTTGTTCAATCAAGGATTACATTGGTCTTCAATCCTGACCCCCTCAAAACGCTGAAGAATACCGCAAGACATCGAACACGAAAGACTGATGTTTATATGATACATCAGAATCGCCTGAGCAAGCAGGCGGGTGTTCTAAATAATTCGCACCTCAGTCCTTCTGATTACACTAACATCATGATTGGGTTTAGACTTGCACGAATAATCCAAAGCTCATATATTCACTGCCGTTGTTGCCCGGTCGTCTAATGGCAGGACAGCGGCCTTTGGAGCCGTCGATGGAGGTTCGAATCCTCCCCGGGCAGCGAAAGTGAAAAGGCAGACTTCGGTGATTAGCCGACCTGCCTTTTTTTGTTATTTTGAGATTGCACGGAAATCAGCAAAGGGGTTTCCGTCGCCTTTACCTGGGCTTGGAGTTGCGTAGACCACTGCGCTTATCTCCGCAACTATCATGAAGATGCATGTTTGGCGCGGTGAACAGCTACGGCGGCAGACCAACCCAAACCCAGCTTGACAGGCTGAATAAGGTGGAAAAGGAGCTTGCAAGTGCAAACGCATCCTTTCAGGCGATAATCAGCAAAGACCTGAAATCGCTCAATGATAAGCTGCGAAGGGAAAAACTGGACCCGATTGAAATTTTGACGAAAGAGAAATTCGACGCTCAGTAGAATTAGGGGGGTTGCGGGCAAGCGTTAATTAAGTCTGCGGTCGTTAATTTATTGCTTCATTTTGTATGACCTTGACTGTGGCAGCCTTTTTATGAGGAGACTTGCCCCAGCAAGCTGTATTCTTCAATCATGTCAAAACAACATAGGGTATCCTGCTCGAAAAACGTATTAATTTGCAAAAGGTAGGGAATATCCACTTGCTATGAACCGCTGCAGTATCCAAATTGCATTTTTCTTGAGATAACCAAACGGCTTAATTCAGAATTGAGAGGAAGGTCGATGACAAATCTATCGCGTCAAGTCAAGAATTCCGCCATTGTGAGTTTGTTCATACCATTGATTGCCTTATTCATTGTTACATCTCTACAGAC
>JAUXJX010000241.1 GCA_030624545.1 Bacteroidota bacterium
ATGCCCGGATTGCTGCCCGGCGCGGACCGGGATCTGGTGCGGCAGCTTTCCAAAAGAGTCGACCGAGTTCTTGAGAAAGTGATGCTGGAAACTACCGTTCAAGAAATGAAAAAAGCGAAGTCCGGAATACGAGTCAAGTTTGAAGGCAAGAATGCCCCCGACTCTGATGAAATGTATGAGAGCGTTTTGGTGTCGGTCGGCAGAAAGCCCAATTCCGAGGGGCTCGGGTTAGAGAACACGAAAGTGGTTGTAAACGAAAAAGGCTTTGTCGAGGTGGATTCGCAGCTTCGCACGGCGGACCCGGCAATCTACGCGATTGGCGATGTGGTGGGCGAGCCCATGCTCGCGCACAAAGCCTCCCATGAGGGACGGACTGCCGTGGAGGCAATCGCAGGTCACAAAGTAGCTTTCGAGCCTGCGGCGATTCCGGCCGTGGTGTTCACAGATCCCGAAATCGCTTGGTGTGGACTGACAGAGACGGAAGCAAAAGAAAAAAGTATCGATGTTGAGATTGCCAGTTTTCCATGGGCAGCCTCGGGAAGGGCGATAACATTGGGCCGCAGCGACGGTCTCACCAAATTGATCATTGATCCGAAATCGAAACAAATACTGGGCATGGGCATCGTTGGGCCGGGTGCAGGAGAACTTATCGCGGAGGGCGTCCTGGCTATTGAGATGGCCGCTGTTGTCGACGATCTGAAGCTGACCATTCATCCACATCCTACCCTATCCGAAACAATTATGGAATCAGCCGAGGTGTTTTTTGGACAGAGCACGCATATCTATAAGCCGAGGAGAAGATAAGTAGAGCTGGTACCCACCGGGACGAAAGTTGAATGTTAAACCCCTCAGGTCTTGAAGACCTGAGAGGTCTTCAGCTTATTTGAAAAGATTCCCTTCAACGAGTTCAGGCTTCCTCGTGAGCTTAGCCGGATGGACAGGCTTCCGGAAGGAAATCCTAAAGCAGTCGGCAGTTTGCATTTACACAAAAATTTTTTGCTGCTCGGCAATTCAGCTCACAACAATCCGCAAAAACCGCCGCTTGCCCACTTTGAGAACCGATTCGTCTTTGGGAATAAACTCGAAGTCGGGATCGGTGATCTTTTCGCCATTCAGCGTCACAGCTCCCTGTTGAAGCAGTCGCCGCGCCTCGGCGTTGGAGGAGACCAATCCCTGGGAGGAAAGCAATTTCACCAGCCAGATTTTCCCCGAAGCTTTGTCGTATGAGTATTCCGGCATTTCACTTGGCAGAGCCTTTTCGCGAAAGACCCGGTTAAACTCCTCCTCGGCTCGTTTGGCCGCAGAATTGCCATGATAGGTTCGCACGATTTCGGAAGCCAAGCGCGCCTTGATGTCCCTTGGATTCGTGGAAGGATCTTTGAGTTGCTTTTGGACTTTCGCCAATTCGGAATCGGAAATGTCCGTTGCCAGCTCAAAATAGGTGTAGATTATGTCGTCGGAAATGGACATGGTCTTGCCAAACATTTCGGCAGGCGGCTCGTTGATGCCAATGTAATTGCCCAGGCTTTTGCTCATCTTCTCAACGCCATCCAGTCCGACGAGCAGGGGAAGGGTTAAGATGACTTGCGGCTCCAGGCCATATTCGCGCATCAGATCACGGGCAACCAATAGATTGAATTTCTGATCTGTGCCGCCAAGCTCTACATCTGATTTAAGGGCGACCGAATCATATCCCTGAGCCAGCGGATACAAGAATTCCATGACCGAAATCGGGCGTCCTCCTTTGTATCTTTTCGAGAAGTCATCTCTTTCCAGCATTCTAGCTACGGTGTATTTTGAGGTCAGCGTCAAGACATCCTCAAAATTCAGCGGAGACAACCAGCGGCTGTTGAAATCGATAACCGTCTTATCCTGATCCAAAACTCTGAAGATCTGGCTCTTATAGGTTTCTGCATTCAGTTGCACTTCTTCCCAAGTCATGCGTTTCCGCATTTCATTCTTGCCCGAGGGATCGCCAATCAATCCGGTAAAATCACCAATCAAGAACACGACCGTATGGCCCAAATCTTGAAACTGCTTGAGTTTTCGGATAGAAACCATATGGCCAAGGTGTAAGTCCGGTGCAGTAGGGTCGAATCCTTCCTTAATCACGAGCGGCTTGTTTTCCCGTCTGGATCTCTCCAGCTTTTGCACAAATTCTTCTTCGGGGATGATTTCCTTCGCTCCGCGGCGGATAATTCTTAGTTGCTCTTCAACAGTGGGAAAAGACACCGTACTACCTCTTCTCAAAAAAATACCTAACCTGAATTATTCACCGCAGAGGTCGCTGAGAACGCAGAGATTAAATAAAAACAAACAGTTAAACAGACGCATTGATTTGCCAAATAGCGTAGAACGAAATGCAAGAAAAACTAAGAAATACTATGGTTAAGTCTCATAAAAACAACTCTGTGCCCTCTGCGCGCTCTGCGGTTTATGAATTAACCAGGCTAAACATGCTTTTTCGGCTTAATATCTAATTTTGAGCTTCATCACCCGTCTTATTTCTCGATCAATATCCTTTTTTGCGATGTCAGCTCTTTTATCATATTCTCTCTTGCCCCTGGCCAGGCCCAACTCAATTTTGACGCGCCCTCGCTTCAGATAGACCTTGAGCGGTATCAAGGTGAATCCTCGCTCTTTGATTTTGCTGGTGAGCTTGTCTATCTCCTTTCGATGCAGAAGCAGCTTTCTTTCCCTTGTCGGATCGTGATTGAAAATGCCGCCTTGCTTGTATGGGCTGATGTGCGCGTTCAAGAGAAAGACTTCCGAGTTCTTAATGGTGGCATAGCTGTCCTTCAAATTAACATTGGCTTGACGGACGGATTTAACCTCTGTTCCGGTCAAGACGATGCCGGCCTCGTATTGCTCTAGAATATGAAAGTCGTGAAAGGCCTTTCTGTTCTTACTGACGATTTTGATGTCTTCGTCTTCTTTCATTTTTGCCTACATGCCGAAGAGAATGATTCCTAGAATTCCGACGGCGAAGCAGTAATAAGCAAAATAACTGAATTTGCCCCGGCGTATTAGATCTAAGAGAAATCGAATAGCCAGATATCCTGAAGCAAAGGCTGTCACCGTTCCAATAAATATTGGCAAAACCTGGTCGAATGCAAGCGGATTTTCCAAAAGGCCCGCTATTTTCATCAATGTAGCCCCCATTATTGCCGGCAGCGACAATAAGAAGGAAAATCTCGCAGCTTCATATTTCTCTAATCCCATGAACATGCCAACTCCGATGGTGGACCCAGACCGCGATATACCCGGCATGATTGCCAGAGCCTGAGCTATTCCCATCATTATTGCATCTTTTGATTTGACCGAGTTGTGCTTCGTCGAGGCCCATTGCGTTCCCAGTAGTATGACTCCTGTGACAACTAACATACACGAGACCAAAAAGGGCAGGGCATACGCCTTCTCATAAAGATCCGCGAAAAACAATCCGGCTATGGCGGCAGGGACCGATCCGATCATAATGAATACCGCCATACGAAACTCAGGATTGGCCTTAAAGTACGCTCCACTGGAGGGGATATTTTTTATCCAACCCAAAACCGCGCTTACCATATTAAGTACATCCCGCTTAAAAAAAATCAGGACAGCCAGCAGGGTGCCAAAATGAACAAACACTTCAAATGTTATGTCGTCAACATGGACCCCTAGCCATTCCTGAGCCAACACCAAATGACCGGAACTGCTTATGGGGAGGAATTCAGTTAATCCCTGCACCAATCCCAGAAAAAATGCTTCAAGCACACTCATATGAAAGCTACGATCCGACTCATCTTGGTCATAAATGGACGACTCAATTAAGCCAAAGCATAAATGAATTTCGGTTTAGAATCAATTGTTTTTGGCTTATCGCAAAGTGGGTGATACAAAAAAAGCCCCGGTGGAGGCCGGAGCTTTTTAGTCCAATCGAAAGGAGGGTATCAGTCACCCAGCTTGAAAATAACTCCGGCGGAGATGATCCAATAGTCGATGCCACCCAGGTTATATTTGAATTCTGCCCGGCCGGTCGCCTTTGGCGAAAGTTCCATATCTCCCCCGCCTGCAATGTTTAATGCTAAGTCCGTCTTAGAATCCGAGAGATCTAACCCATTGACTTGGCGGCGTCTTCCGCCTTCCCATCTGCTAAACCCTACTCCGCCGCCAACATATGGGCTCAATGATGAGTTTTCCATAGGAAAATGATAAAAACCCATCGCGGCAATCGTCAATGCACTGAAGTCGAATACTCCGACTGATTTGGTCCAGTATTCCACAAATGCTCCAAAGGCAACCATTTTGGAAATGGACCCGAGGTCAACAAGTGCGCCAAAGCCGATGGCATTGTCGATACCGCCTTCGGGGCCTACAAAACCTATCTTACCACCAATTCCCTTAAATCCGATATCCGCCTGCGCGAAGGAAAGATTTGCAACGCCCAGGACAATGAGCCCGGCCAACAATAACTTCGCATATCTTTTCATACCTCTTCCTCCGTTTGGGTGATTGAATAGATGGGAATTTCTTGAAAGTCGCAC
>JAUXJX010000140.1 GCA_030624545.1 Bacteroidota bacterium
AAATAATTGAAGAAAATTCCGGAATTGCGTTACCGGAGTTGGCAAAACTCCTAAATTCCAATTAAGATTGGCCAGCTTCTTTTCACAGTGAGAATGAGTAAAAGAGTTCTACAATTTCTATTTTTTTCGATCTGCTTTGCGCTGCCTATCGCACAATTCGTGTCCTGTGGAGCCTATTTCAATACTTTCTATAACACAAAGAAGTTTTTCAATGTTGCCGAAAAGAAGCGACTCGATCAGGAAAAGAAGGCATTGGTTGCAGGCACCGCAAACAAGAACGCCAAGAAAGCTAACATCCAGGAATACCAAAAGGCCATTGAGAAGGGTTCCAGAGTGCTGCAGTTTCATCCAAACAGCAAGTATGTTGATGATGTCCTCATGATTATTGGCCAGTCATTTTATCACACCGGAGAGTTCATTAAGGCCCGCCGCAAGTTTGAAGAGCTTCTCACCTATTTGCCCGAAAGCGACTTCGTGCCCCAAGCCAGGCTGTGGCTGGGGAGAAGCCTTATCGAAATGAATGAGTTCAGTCTGGCTTTGGATGCTTTGACTGAATTGGTCGCCCAAAAAGTAGATAAGAAACTAACCGGCGAAGCGCGCATTCTCTTGGGCGAATTGTATTTTGCACGGAAAGACTATCCCTCTGCGATTAGAGAATTCACCAGTATGATAGACAAAGTTGCAGACAAGTCAAGGAAAATTAAAGCGCTGCAGCGTGCCGCTGAGGCCCATCTTGAGCTGGAGGAATATGATGAGGCCGCCGGTGTTTTCCGCAAAGCCCTGGACCACAATCCTGATTTGCAGCAGAGATATCTTGTTGAGTTAAATTATGGAAAGACTCTGCGAAAACTGGGGGATCACGATCAGGCATTATTGTTATATAACGGGATGACCAAGGGGGTGTTGACCCAGGATGAAATGGCCCACGTCAGGATGGAAATTGCCAGCACCTTTATGGAAATGGATGAACGGGAGAAAGCAGAAATCACTTTTGAAGAGATAGCGGCTGATTTTCCCAAGTCCGACATTGCTGTCCGGGCGCATTATGAACTTGGCAAATTGTATTTGCAGAAAGATGGCGATTTTCAGCGGGCCAGGGAACAATTCGAAATAGCGCAAAAAGAATTCAATCGCTCAACCATACGAGACAGCCTGAAGTTCTGGATTGACAACGGCGGACAATGGGATAGACTGAATTTCGAGAGAGTGGTATATGAAAGGGCTCATTATTATTACGATTATTCCAGCACCGATACGGTCGGAGAATACACCATAGATGAATCCGAAGTGTTTGGCAGTAATCTGGCAAACCTGGGCGCCTTCGCCGAAAGCCGTGACTCTACCGCGGTATCCGATTCATTGAAAAGCCAGACCGCTGATGATTCAACCTTTCTGGCACAAAATTTAATGAGAAATCTGGACGAGAGTGAGAAAGAGGCAGCCAAGGACGGTAGCAATCCTGCAGGTCAGCAAAATGCACAGTCTGCTAACCAGCAGAATACGAAAAAGATCATAAAAAAGGTCTCGGTTCCCAGGAATCTTAAGGAGTTGGAGACCAAACTGATTAACACGCGCAAGCAATTGGCTGAGCTTTTTCTATTCCAGTTGGAGCTGCCGGATTCAGCGCTTTCGAACTACGAGTACCTTTACGCTAATTTTGCGGATAACGTGGAGACTCCTTATTGGATGTTTCTATGTGGTGCCTTGCATGAGTCGGCCGGGCGGCGGAATACCGCCGATTCGTTGTTCAGAACCCTTGTCGAGAAGTATTCTGACACCAGATATGCAATGGAGGCTCGTTCCAGACTTGGAATGCAGGTGGAAGAAGAAATAGAGACCATGGATGAAGCCGAGAAGCTCTTTGTCCGCGCGGAAGAGCTGCTTTTCAAACAAAACGAGGTGGATTCTTCTGCAAAGATCTATAAGCAGATTGCAAGCCAATACGAGGAGTCTGACTACGCTGCCAAGGCATTACATGCGCTTGCATGGATAGCTGAATGGAAACTCTCCAATAACGAAGATGCATTGCGTTATTATGAGGATCTGCAGAAACGTTTCCCCAATTCGGACTATGGCAAGGATGCGAAGAAGAAATTGGCCAACCTGGCTGCCGCTGAAAAGGAGATGAAAAGACAGGCCGAGCTTGAACTAGCTGAATCTTCAAGACCGGATTCCCTAACCGAGCCTAAAAAGAGACTTACCCCGGAAGAACTGGAAACCATGGAAGAACTAGAGTCCATGGATGTATTGGACAAAAAGGAACTGGAAGCTTTTAAGCAAAGTCGAGCAAAAGCCAAGTCAGACAAGCCGGATTCAACGCTCTTCATCGATCCTCGCAAACGTAAACCTAGGCCCAAACCAAATGACTGATCCAATAGTAAGCCTGATTCGACCAAGACCTCGGAGCGCCGTTTGTGAGAGAACCAGGTAAGCTCCTCTGTGAAGCAGCCGTAATTGATATCAAGTGGTTAAACGATTCCTACTATACTCTCCGATTCCACTCTCCAGAAATGGCTCTTCGCAGTAGTCCCGGCCAGTTTGTAAACCTAAAACTTTCAAATGTGAAGGATCTGCTGTTAAGGCGGCCCATGAGCATTTACAGATGCGGCAAGAAGGAGGGTTGGCTGGAATTCCTGCTGAAGATTGTGGGTAGGGGAACCAGGACATTTTCGCATGTGCAGCCAGGTGACGAGTTTGGACTCCTCGGTCCATTGGGAAGAGGCTTTGATTTTGACGACGTGAATGACGCAATATTGGTGGTAGGAGGAATCGGCATAGCGCCCCTGGTTTTCCTGGCGGAAGAAATGCATGCGCGAAACGTTAATGTCAGATTTGTCCAGGGTTTTGTCTCGCAAAGTGAAATGTGCTGCGCTGAGGAACTTACTCCCTTTGTTGAAGAACTGCAGATTGCCACGGACGACGGGAGCTATGGATTTCATGGAGATGTAGTCGGTCTCCTTAGAGAATTAATCCGGGGAAAAGCGGATTTGACCGGCGCGGAAATATTCGCATGCGGTCCGAATGTGATGATGCGTTCTCTTGCGGAATTATGTGTGCAGGAAAATATGAAGGCTCAGTTTTCGGTGGAGGCTCATATGGCCTGTGGATTCGGTGTTTGCGTGGGGTGTCCGGTGCCGCTGCACAATCGCAGTGGATATTACCTGGCCTGTACCGACGGACCCGTATTTCGTTTAGGAGATATAGATTTTGCAGACTAGTCTTGCTGTTCGACTGGGTAAGCTGGAATTGAAAAACCCGATACTGACCGCTTCGGGCACCTTCGGTTACGGACAGGAATTTGATGAATTTGTTGATCTGAACCGGCTTGGCGGCATCATCACAAAATCCGTTACCCGCAATGCGCGCATTGGCAATCCGCCGCATCGCATTGTGGAAGTGCCTGGCGGACTGCTGAATTCCATCGGGCTGGCCAATGTTGGGGTTGAGAGTTTTATCAGCGACAAAATGCCCTTTCTTCGCACTCTGCAATGTAGAAAAATCGTCAATATTGCAGGTGAAAGTCTTGAGGAGTTTGCAGAGGTCCTGACCAAATTGGAGGAATCCCCGGAAGGCATCGACGGCTACGAGGTCAATCTGTCCTGCCCCAACGTGGAAGAAGGGGGACGGACGTTCGGCAAGGACCCCAAGCAGGTTTTTCTGATCACGCAGGCGTTGCGGAAAATTACGGACAGGCCGCTGATTGTCAAGTTGACTCCGGACTGCTCCGACATCGGCCAACTCGGCCTCGCAGCCCAGGAAGGAGGTGCTGACATCTTGTCGGCAATCAATACCTTTGTTGGTATGGCCATCGATTCAAGAAAAAGAAAACCGGTTCTTGGCACCGTGACGGGTGGTTTTTCCGGGCCCGCTCTCAAATCCCTCGCACTCGCCAAAGTGTATGAGCTCGGGCAAACAGTCTCTCTGCCAATCATTGGCATCGGAGGAATTTTCACACTGACGGACGTCATCGAATTTCTCCTGGCCGGTGCGTCTGCCGTGCAGATAGGCACGGCAAATTACATCGAGCCGAGAATCAGCGAGAGACTTGTCGATCAGTTGGAAGGATACTGCCAGGAAAATAGTATTGCCTCGGTTTCCGAATTGGTAGGCGCCCTGGAATAGCCACTGTAGGAGAGGTAGGAGTTCGTTGGGATTTGCGCAATTGAAATCGCGGGTTTTGGTATCGGTCATCGGCGGGCCTTTGGTGGTCGCATGCGTGTTTTTTGGCGGCTGGATATTTCTCATCTTAATCGCCATCATTTTTGTTCAGTCTGCCAGAGAGTTCTTCGATTTATCGAGAGAGAAGGGCGCCGTTCCCAGCGTTTCTTTTTCAATTATTGCCGGCCTGGCGCTGCTGGCAGACATGTACTTCACTCGAGGCACATATTTTGTTCCTATCCTGAGCATCTACCTGGTTTTTGTCAGCATCTTGCAGCTAAGAGAGGCTGAGGGGTCACAAATTCAGAATCTCGGCGTCAGCTTTTTTGCCGTGGGTTATTTGGGTCTCCTTCTGAGTTTCTTTATTGGGATTCGAGAGTTACCGCTCGACCTGGGCATGGAGTACAGACAGGGCGGGATTTGGACGCTGGCGGTCCTCCTGTCATTCTGGATCGGCGACTCTGTCGCATACTTCATGGGCAGCAGTATAGGGAAACACAAACTGGCCCCTCGTGTCAGCCCAAAGAAGACCATAGAAGGCGCGATTGCCGGCTTCATAAGCACGATGATCGTCCTCTTGCTGGCGAAATACTGGTTCTTGCCCGATTGGAGTTGGGTCGATGCAATTGTGATCGGAACTATTTGCGGCACAGTTGGACAAATGAGCGACCTGGTGGAATCACAATTCAAACGGGACGCCGGTGTGAAGGATACGTCCAATATACTCCCAGGTCATGGAGGTCTTCTGGACCGCTTCGATGTGCTGTTTCTTGTCTCGCCTTTGATTTTTTTCTATTTGAAGTATTTTTCCGCAATAAGCCATTGAATTCCGGTCCAGAATTTTGCTTATTCAGGCTGAGTTGACCGTATTCAATCATGCTATATGAAGTCCTTACAAAGAGCATAATTGCCGGACTGTTGGCCAGCCTTGCTTGCGGCATTGGCGTTCTGCCGTTGCTCCTTCGTAGATTCGATCCCGACAAGCATACCGGACTGGGCTATGGCCTGGCCGGCGGGCTAATGTTTGCCGCCTCCGTGTACAATCTGATCCTCCCGGGTTTAGGGGCATCTGCGAATGAGGCAAACTTGACTGCCGTGCTGCCGGTAATTTTTGGAATTCTTTTGGGAGCCTCATTTCTTTGGATCACGGATTCCTTTTTGTCCGTGGAACGGTTGGAGAAAGAGCATTGGAGGAAGTGGGGCAGCAAACGAGAGATATTGATTTTTGTGGCAATGGCCGTACATAGTATTCCTGAAGGTGTGGCCGTTGGGGTTGGTTATGCCTCCGGCGAACTGTTATCCACCAAACTCGGAACCTACATTGCCCTCGCCATCGGCATCCACAACATCCCGGAAGGATTGGCGGTGGGCATTCCATTCCGGTCGGCCGGAGCGAGTATCATGCGCTGTTTTTGGGTAGCCTTTCTCACCAGCCTGCCGCAACCAATTGCCGCAGTGCCCGCCGGACTGGCCTCCTGGTTTTTTCAACCACTCATGCCCATCATGATGGGCTTCGCCGCCGGCGCGATGATATTCTTGATTCTATTGGAAATCATCCCTCAAGCGCTCCACTCGGAACGGCCTGTTAGAATCGCCTGGGCTTTCACGGTCGGTTTTTGTTTGATGATTCTTGTTCAGGTGGTTTTGTAGTGGTGATTTCACTGCGTAGAATGTGGGTGGGATCTTTTAGCCACGGATTAACACGGATTTTCACGGATATAACAACAAATCCCCAATCACGAACCCCGAACCCCGAACCCCGAATCCCGAAACCCGAAACCCGAATCCCGAACCCCGAAACCCTAAACCCCGCTTTATCCCGCCTCTTCCTGTCGCGACTCAATAATCCCATCAACTCTATCCAGAAACTCGAGCCACCGATCCGGGTT
>JAUXJX010000260.1 GCA_030624545.1 Bacteroidota bacterium
GATGGGCGTGGTTTTTATCTGCTGCCCCACCAGTCCTACCATAACTCCGAAACTGGCTTGGGCAGCTAGTTTCATGGCTTCGCAGCCAAACCGGGTAGCCAATACGCGATCATAGGCGGTGGGAGTTCCGCCACGCTGCAAATGGCCGAGAATGGTTGCCCTGGAGGAGATCCCGCAAATGGATTCGATCTGCCGTGCTAACCAGACGCCAATTCCGCCCAACCGGATGGGATCGTGGCTGGACTCATCGCGATGCTTAATTTCGTAATCGCCTGTCGGTAATTTGACTCCTTCGGCAACTACAATAATGCTAAATCGCTTGCCGCGGCGGCTGCGTTTCTTGACGAATTGAATCACAGACTCCAAATCGTAGGGAATTTCCGGGATCAAAATGATGTCTCCTCCGGCGGCGATTCCACCACACAGGGCAAGCCAGCCTGCATATCTACCCATCGTTTCAAGGACCATTACGCGGTGATGCGATTGGGCGGTTGTGTGCAGCCGATCGATAGCTTCGGACACAATCTGAACGGCAGTATCAAATCCAAAAGTTACGTCTGTTCCGAAAATGTCATTATCGATGGTTTTGGGAACGCCGATAATTCCGATTCCTTTGTCCATCAACCTGTCGGCAATGCTCATGGTGCCGTCACCGCCGATACACACCAGCGCATCCAACTCAGCATTATGAAAACTCACAACCGCGTCGTCCGAGCGATCGGTTTTTATGATCTCTGCCTGCCCATTCTCTTCGGCGAAGGCAAAAGGGTCCGCACGGTTTGAGGAACCCAATATGGTTCCCCCCATGGTAAGGATGCCGCTTACGTCAAAATATTCCAGATTCCGCATTTGATTACGCACAAGCCCATCGAAACCGTCTTCAATTCCCACGACGGAACAGCCATAATCATTTATTGCCGTTTTGGTCACCGCCCGGATGACGGAGTTCAGCCCGGGACAATCGCCGCCACCGGTTAGAATACCAATTTTTTTGAGTTTCCTACTGATGATACACCTCCCTATCTTCGATTAATCTGATCTTATTTCCAGGCCAATTAAAGAATCAATGATGCAGATGGCCAAAATAACTTCAAGCTCGAAGGCCCGAACATCACTCATCTGCAGCATCCTGGGTTCGACCAAAAATGTACCTCCCGCCGAACTTCTTTTCCATAGAAAGAGGCAAAACAGACCTATTCTACCATCTTCACCATAATATTAATATAATGTAGCTTTTCGTTTAGTTAGATAGGATTATTTAAGTTTGGCTGCCGGTTTTTATTTGTAAGTGATGGAGAAACTATGTAATTTGGGAAATATCAAAAATGCCAAAAGTTCCCGTCATCAATGCAGCTAGAATTCTTTGTCTCTGTGTTCTCTGTGGTTTATGAATTATCCAGGTTAGATTTTTGCAGAATAGTCAAAATTTTCATTTCGATCCGCCAGATGGCGGGGAGAAATCTATCCGTAATTAGAATGGAGGAATAGTCCTATGTTTCAACAATTATTAGAGAGAACATACTTCGGCAACTCCCTTTTGAATTATCTAACCGCAGCCATCGTTGTTGTCGTAGGAATTCTGACTATCATGATCATCAAGACCGTGGTAGTGCGTCGACTCAAGAAAGTCTCGGAAAGCAGGCCAAGCCATTTGACGGATTTTCTTGTTCAAACTCTTAGTAAATCGTTGGTCCCCTTGCTCTTTGTTGGCGCTTTCTACATGGGTCTGAGCAGCCTTACGTTAGGCACCACTTTAAGCAAGCTTGTTAATGTGTTGGGCATTGTTTTCTTGACCATCTTGACCATTCGATTCTTGATTGCGGCTTTGGACCATGCTTTCGAAAAGTACTGGCTTAAAATGATCGGGGACCCGAAGAGGGAATCCAGCATCAGGGCAATCAGGCCTGTATTACTGGTGATCGTCTGGGGATTTGCCCTTGTTTTTCTCCTGGATAACCTTGGCTTCAAGATCTCCGCGGTCGTAGTCGGCCTGGGAATTGGCGGCATTGCCGTTGCCCTGGCAGCTCAGGCGATCCTGGGTGACTTGTTCAGCCATTTTGTGATTTTGTTTGATAAGCCTTTCGAGCTCGGTGATTTTATTATTGTGGGAGAGCGCATGGGAACGGTCGAGCACGTCGGCATCAAGACAACACGGATCAGGAGCGTGGGGGGCGAACAACTGATCTTTTCCAACAAAGACTTAACGGATTCTCGCCTGCGCAATTTCAAGCGGATGGAGAGGCGCCGTGGCGTATTCAAGATTGGCGTGACCTACGAAACTGCTCAACAAAAGCTGCAGGAAATACCGGAGATTATTAAGGAAACCATAGGAAAAATCGAAGACGCGCAATTTGACCGCGCTCATTTTTCTGTATATGGCGATTTTAGCCTAATTTTTGAAGTCGTCTATTATGTCAATAACCCTGACTATCTAAGGTATATGGATATTCAGCAGAGGATTAATCTGGAAATAAAAGAAGAATTTGACAAACGTCAGATCGAGTTCGCATATCCGACACAGACCCTTTACCTGTCATCTCTCCAGGGTTCGAGTCCGGAGCCAAGCTGAGTATTATCAAGATATCGAGGTAGTGTCAAAAATCTCATGAAGAAACAGGATATGAAATGAAACCACAGATCCGCCTGCGGCGGACAGGAAACACGGAGCAATTCTCTGGGCACTCAAGAAGAATTTCTTTTAAAAGATATTACCAGTCGGATTACTTCCTGTTTTTAACTCATTGATTCTAAAAAAATACCTCTGTGAACTCTGTGGTTAATTTTTTGACAATACCAGACATCGACTAAAGGAGATTAAGATGAACGCCAAGAAGATCATTTTGATCACTGTTGTTGTCCTATTCCTGATCATCATCCTACCGAAAACCATTTTCTTGAACTGTTCGGCAATTCGAAAATCGTCTAAGCGGATAACTCGATCGTGATGTGCTGTAGCTCATGAAGGTTTTGGTTGGCAATTGATCTCCCTCACCCTGTCACTATCGTGACGTCCCTCTCCTAGGGAAGAGGGAAAAGTTCGGGGATTGATTTGTGAGACACCCCTTTTGCTGTCCGTTATTACCGCCTTTGCTTGACCTTGTCCCTATGGTAAAATGGGGCCGTCCAAAAAGTCTAAATAAACCTACCTCTGTCATTCCGCACTTGATGCGGAATCTATTGAAAACAATAGGTTATAGATTCCTGCTTTCGCAGGAATGACAAAAAAATTGACTTTTTTGGACAACCCCACATAGGGTGAGGGCTCTAATCCAACTGGCTCGTCTGCACCATCCTCTTGACAAAAACCTCCGCCAGCGGGATGATCTTCACCTTTCCCGGTTTGAAGTCCAGCTTATAGTCCTGAATGATACTGTCCTCCGCGAGCAGCTCCGCGGGTTTCTCCGCGTCGTATTCAATTGGCGAGGGTATGTTGTTGATCAGCCGATCACGCAGGTCTTCGGCATCCTTTGTTATGACGGCAAACTTCACATTCTTGTCCTGCAGATATTTCTTTATCACCCGGTTCACGTCTTTTAGTTTGAGCTTCTTTAGATTCTCACCGATGTATTGCGTGAATTCATCGATGCCGTAGTAGCGGCTGTCCATGGCATAGCCAAGCCGGCGGTCCTGGGTTTTCGTGAGGATGTTGACAAACTTCAACAGGAAATTCCTCGTCGCTTCGAAATCTTCTTTTGTCATGCCCTCGGTCACCAGCTTGTTCAACTCAAACATAGCAGCCCGAATGGCGAAATGGGCATTTTTCGGCACGACGGGGCGAATCCAGACCTGAAAAATCTGCTGCTGCCGCCCCAGGTTGGGATCTGGATGGATCTGAAACATGCCGCGCGGGAAGTACTCGATGTAGGCATAGTCACCGTAATTCATCCCGCGAACTTCACGAATGCGCTGGAATAGATGGCTGTTGCTCGAACGGTGCTCGCCAAAATAGGAGCGAACCAGCCATAGCGCCGCGAAATCCTCATGCGACCGGTTGATGTTGATGGGAAAACCGAAAGAAATGCCGGTCGCCCGGGTTTCCTTTTGAACAATTTCAGCCTCAAGGCCATTGATGTCCTCCGGCTCCGGTAGTTCAACCACAGATCGAGTTCCTGCCGGCAGTTTGCCCAGGTCGGAATAGACTTTGTGCAGAAATTCATCTGAAAAGTCACCGGCAAGTCCCAATACCAGGTTTGTGCGGGTGAAGTGGGCGTTGTAGAATTCCTTCAAATCATCCAGGGTGAGATTTTCCAGGGCGTTTACGTGGCCCATGTTGAGATGGCCGTAAGGATGGTTCCGGTAAATCATCTCGTACAGCAC
>JAUXJX010000008.1 GCA_030624545.1 Bacteroidota bacterium
GCGTGGAGATGGTGATGCCTGGAGACAACGTGACGATGGAGGCGGAGTTGATTTCCGAGATTGCCATGGAGGAAGGGTTGCGCTTTGCAGTCCGGGAGGGCGGCCGCACCGTTGGCGCTGGCGTCGTGAGCAAAATCATCAAGTAGTGTAAGAGAGCTAACCAAACCAGCACGAATTGGAGAGAGGATATGGCGTGTCAGAAAATTCGAATTAAACTAAAGGCCTACGATCATCGCTTGATTGATCAATCGACAGATAAGATCATCCAGACGGCCAAATCGACGGGAGCAGCCATTTCGGGCCCCATCCCTCTGCCGATCAAGCGATCTCTATATACTGTGAATCGCTCTCCCCATGTGGACAAAAAATCGCGTGAGCAGTTTGAGACGCGCATACATAAGCGGTTAATCGATATTCTCAATTCAACTCCAAAGACCATTGATGCGCTCATGAAATTGGAGCTCCCCGCAGGTGTTGACGTTGAGATTAAGGTATAAGAGGAATTAACGCATGGTTGGGTTGATCGGCCGCAAGCTAGGCATGACAAGAATCTTTGGCGAAGACGGAGAGGACATCTCCGTTACCGTCCTGGAGGTTGGGCCGTGCTTTGTAAGCCAGATTAAAACGGACGAAAAGGACGGCTATTCGGCGGTTCAGCTTGGGTTCAAAGAAAAAAAGGAATTCAGGGTCACGAAGCCGCTGCAGGGTCACTTTGCCAAAGCCGGAATCAAACCAGTCTATTTTTTGAAGGAATTTCGCAATTTTGACATTGGCAAGGAAATTCAGCTTGGGCAGGAAATTAAGGCCGACGTTTTTTCATCCGGAGATGTCGTTGATGTTCGTGGAAAAACCAAGGGCAAAGGATTTCAGGGAGTCATGAAGCGGCATGGATTCCATGGCGGTCAAAAGACTCATGGCCAGAGTGATCGTATGCGAGCGCCCGGCTCTATTGGTCAATCATCATATCCCTCTCGAGTATTTAAGGGTATGAAAATGGGGGGCCGGACGGGAAATCGCCGTCAGACGGCCCAAAACCTGACAGTCGCCAAAGTTCTGCCGGAGCAGAATTTATTGCTTGTTAGAGGATGTGTGCCCGGTTCCGTAAATGGCGTCATTGAGATTCGGAAGAGTTAGAGGCAGTCGTGAAAGCAGATCTTTACAAACTGGATGGAACTACAGCTAAGAAATCGGTAGCATTGCCGGCCGGGATATTTGAAATCGAGCCGAACGATGATGCCATTCATTTGGATGTCAAGGCGATCATGACCCATTCGCGGCATGGGAATGCCTCTACCAAGAACCGGTCGGCGACGCGAGGCGGGGGCAGAAAACCCTGGAGGCAGAAGGGACGCGGCGTTGCGCGAGCAGGAACGATTCGATCTCCATTGTGGCGTGGAGGCGGCATTATCTTTGGTCCCCAGCCCCATGATTATAATATGAAGGTTAACAAAAAAGTCAAACTGCTTGCTCGAAAATCTGTCTGTTCCTACAAAGCAAAGGAAGGTTCCTTAGCGGTTGTCGAAGATCTAAAAATGGAAACCTCGAAAACCAAGGAGTTTGCATCACTAATGAAGGGCTGGGAACTGGACGGCAAGAAAGTTACACTCTTGCTCAGCGAGAAGAAAGAGAATGTACTGCTTTCCGGGAGGAACATACCGAAGGTGACAATTTGCCTTGCAGCGAATGCTTCCTCCTACGATCTGCTCGACAACGAAGTCTTATTGTTGGAAAAAAGTGCAATCAAGAAGTTGGTAGAGGTCCTCTCATGACGAAGGCGCCAAATCAAATAATTATTCGACCTTTGCTGACTGAAAAAATGACAAAACTGACTGAGACAGCCAATCAATATGCATTTGAGGTTGATCGGTCGGCAAATAAGATAGAGATTTTGAGAGCTGTGGAACAGCGCTTTAGTGTCACGGTCCAATCCGTGAGGACAATAGTAGTTCGAGGCAAGAAACGGAGGATGGGCCGTTTTGAAGGAAAACGTGCTCAATGGAAGAAGGCCATTGTCTCGATCAAGGAGGGCGATACAATTGATTACGTGTCCGGGGCTAGTTAGAACCTTTGCGAGGTTTGCGATTATGTTCGCCATAGACAATTGCAGTTGGAGGATTGAATGCCGCTAAAGGCGTACAAGCCCAAAACTCCGTCACTGCGCTATCATATGACACCGTCGTTTGACGAGTTAACGGACGGCAAGCCGGAGAGGTCTCTAACCAGGCCACTGAACAAGACGGGCGGCCGCAATAATGCGGGCCGCATTACGGTTCGCCGCCGCGGTGGGGGTCACAAAAGGCAATACCGGCTTATCGATTTCAAGCGGAACAAAGATGATATCCCCGCAAGAGTTGCCTCAATTCAGTACGACCCGAATCGATCCGCTTATATCGCGCTGTTGATTTATGCGGATGGCGAGAAAAAATATATTCTTCAACCAAACAGTTTGAAGGTGGGCGATAAGGTAATGTCCGGAGAGCAGGTTGAAGTACGAATCGGCAATTCAATGCTTCTGGATAATATTCCGCTTGGCACGTTTGTGCATAACATTGAGATGAAGGTGGGTAAGGGCGGCCAATTGGCGAGAAGCGCGGGAACCTATGCCCAGTTGATGGCAAAAGAAGGGAAATATGCCCATCTCAAGCTGCCTTCAGGAGAGGTCCGTCTGGTCAATCTGAAATGCCGTGCGACCATTGGTCAGGTGGGTAATCTTGATCACGAAGGTATCGTGCTTGGCAAAGCCGGGGCCTCAAGATGGCGGGGCATACGCCCCCACGTGCGTGGCGTAGCGATGAATCCCGTTGATCACCCCATGGGCGGTGGTGAAGGGAAGAGTTCGGGCGGTAGACATCCAACATCTCCATGGGGATGGAAAACCAAGGGTTGGAAAACCCGGAAGAAAAAGGCGTCCGATAAGTTCATTATCAAACGCAGAAAGTAGATTGATTCGACTTCAGGAGAAGATATGCCTCGATCCGTCAAAAAAGGTCCTTTTGTAGACGAGAAGCTTGAGAAGAAGATAAAAGCCCTTAACGAGGCTTACGAGAAAAAAGTGATCAAAACCTGGGCCAGGCGGTCTGTTATTACGCCTGAGTTTGTCGGCCATACTTTGGCGGTTCACAATGGCAACAAGTTCATTCCGGTATTCATCACTGAGAATATGGTTGGCCACAAACTCGGCGAATTTTCTCCAACCGGGACCTTCAGGGGCCACAGCGGCAGGAAGGCCGAAAGAGTAGTTCGCAAGAAATAACCCAATTGAGTTCGGATTCGTAATGGAAGCTAATGCTCGAGCAAAATATGTGAAGATGTCACCGAGGAAGGTTCGCCGGGTTGCGGATTTGATACGCGGCAAGAATGTGGATGATGCGATCAATATTCTGCATTTTACCCCGAAGGCTGCGGCCGGCCCTCTTGAAAAGGCTTTGCGGTCCGCTGTGGCAAACTTGGTTAACAATCAGGATTCGTCGGGCAAGATAGATCCCGAGACCCTGTTCGTGAAAGAGATTAGAATTGACGAAGGCTCTACTTTAAAGCGGTTTCGCGCTGCGTCCATGGGTCGTGTAAATCGTATTCGCAAAAGGACGAGCCATATCAGCATTAAAGTTTCAGATGAAGAGTAGGAGGTATCGCTTTTGGGCCAAAAAACTCATCCCATAGGCTTTCGCCTTGGAGTCATAAAAAACTGGAGCTCCAATTGGTTCGACGAGCGCAACTTTGCCGAGAAATTGGAGGAGGACATACTGCTGCGGCGCTACATTCGGCGCAGATTGGAAAACGCAGGCATTTCGAAGATTGAGATCGAGAGAACCTCGAAGCGCGTCACCGTAATCATCTATACTGCAAAGCCCGGCATCGTAATCGGGCGAAAAGGCCAGGAAGTCGACCAACTCATGGAGGAGCTGCGGCGGGTCACAAATAAGGAAGTTCAGGTAAATGTAAATGAGATCAAGCGCCCGGAGTTAGATGCTTTCCTGGTTGGAGAAAATATTGCCCGCCAACTAGAGGCCAAGATTTCCTTTCGACGTGCAATGAAGAGATCCATTACGGCGGCCATGCGTATGGGTGCAGAAGGCATAAAGATTACATGCGCCGGGCGGTTGGGTGGTTCTGAAATGGCCAGAACGGAAAGCTATAAACAAGGTATTATCCCTCTTCATACTTTGCGGGCAGATATCGACTATGCAATTGCGACAGCGAATACCACCTACGGTTGCATTGGAGTGAAGGTTTGGATCTGCAAGGGCGAAGTGATCGGTTCTTTGCTGGAGTAGGATGGAGTAGAATCCCATGTTAATGCCAAAGAGAGTCAAATATAGAAAGCAGCAGCGGGGAAGGATGCGCGGTAAGGCAACCGTCGGTGCAAGAATAAGTTTCGGCAGTTATGCACTGAAGGCTCTTGAACCCGCCTGGATTACCAGCCGGCAAATCGAAGCGGCTCGTATTGCGATTACTCGGCACGTTAAGAGAGGCGGAAAATTGTGGATTCGTATATTTCCGGACAAACCAGTAACCAAGAAACCGTTGGAGACTCGAATGGGAAAAGGAAAAGGCTCCCCGGAATTTTGGGTTGCAGTTGTAAAACCGGGACGAATCTTGTTCGAAATGGAGGGCGTCCCGGCGGAAGTTGCCAAAGAAGCGATGCGATTGGCCTCCCATAAATTGCCAATCAAAACAAGGTTTGTTTCAGCAGAAGACGTTGGTGTATCCTGATGAAGCCACACGAATTGAAAGAACTTGGTCTGGATGAAGTTAAGCTCAGGCTTGAAGACTTGGAAGAAGAATTGAGCAATCTTCGTTTCCAGAAGGCATTGGGTCAATTAAACAATCCGCTGAGAATTCGGATTGTTCGCAGAGAGATTGCACAGTTGAAGACCGTCATACACGAACACGAATTGGGTCTTCGGAAAATGGCTGGCGAGACGAAGGCCGACTAAATATGGGAGAAAGAATGGCAGTGGAAACTACTCGTGGTCGCCGCAAGGTCATCAAGGGAGTTGTCGTAAGCGATAAGATGGAGAAGACCCGGGTTGTGCTGGTTGTACGCCAGGTTCGCCATCCTGTTTACAAAAAATATGTTAAGAGAAGAAAGAGATTCATGGTGCATGATGACGCCAACCAATCAAATGTTGGTGATACCGTGACATTAATGGAAACGCGCCCACTCAGTCGGCACAAGTGTTGGCGATTGGTTGAAGTCATTGAACGGGCAAAATAGCCGGTGTTGGCTGTGAAGGACATGGAAGATGATTCAGGAATATTCTCGACTCATTGTTGCGGATAACACCGGAGCCAAGAAAGTCACCTGCATCCGCGTATTGGGCGGTACTCGCAAACGGTATGGCAGGATTGGAGACATTATTGTCGTAACTGTAAAGGCGGCCATTCCAGGCGGCAGTGTCAGGAAAGGCGAAGTGAGCAAGGCAGTTATTGTGCGGACAAAAAAGGAAACGCGCAGGCAGGATGGATCTTATATTCGATTTGATGAAAACGCAGCCGTTCTTATCAACGAACAGAATGAGCCAAGAGGAACCCGAATATTTGGCCCCGTGGCCAGGGAACTGCGGGAAAAGCAATTCATGAAAATTGTGTCTTTGGCGCCGGAGGTGTTGTAAGTGCGCGGGAAAAAAGTAGTCGGACGTAGTAAACCTTTGTTCGTACGGAAGAATGACACGGTGCTCATTCTTTCGGGCGAAGACCGCGGAAAACAGGGTAAGGTATTAAAAGTATTTCCCAGCAAGCGGCAAATCATTATTGAAGGTGTTAATTTCATCAAAAGACATACACGCCCGAGTCAGAAAAACCCAAAGGGTGGTATTGTTGAGAAGGAAGGGCCCATTAATTTCTCGAATGTAATGGTGGTCTGCAGTAAATGCGGAGAACCAACTCGTGTTGGGGCCAAGATTATCACCGATGGTTCGCGTTTGCGAGCTTGCAAGAAATGCGGCGAAATCATCCAGGCTGCATGAGTACTTCTTGGCTGAATGAGTAGCGGAGTTCGTAGGACAATGAATCAAAAATCTAGATTAGAAACCCAGTATAGCGAAACCATCGTCCCGGCACTTACAAAGCAGTTTGGATACAAGAATATCATGCAGGTGCCAGGGCTGAGCAAAATCGTGATCAATATTGGCACGGGTGATGCGGTTCAAAATCCAAAAGCCCTGGAATGGTCGGTTGAAGACTTAAAGCAAATTTCAGGTCAGAAGCCGTCCATTCGCCGCGCGAGAAAGTCAATCTCGAATTTTAAGCTGCGTGAAGGGATGGAAATTGGCTGTATTGTCACACTGCGGAAAACTTTTATGTATGAATTTCTTGACCGATTCATCAGCATTGCATTGCCGCGGGTGAGAGATTTCCGCGGCCTGTCTGACAAGTCTTTCGATGGACACGGCAATTACACAATGGGTGTTCGGGAGCAAATCATTTTTCCTGAAATTGACTATGACAAAGTGCAAAAAATCCGGGGCATGGACGTTACGATTTGCACCACCGCAAAAGCTGATGAGGAAGCACTCGAGTTATTAAGACAATTTGGTATGCCGTTTCGAACCAGATAGGAGAAAACTGGATTGGCTAAGACCTCACTCGTTGTAAAGGCAAAAAGAACACCGAAATACAAGGTTCGGGGCTACAGTCGTTGCTGTCGTTGTGGCAGGGCCCGCGCCTATCTGCGCAAGTTTGGATTGTGCCGGATCTGCTTCCGGGAATTGGCCCTCAAAGGTGAAATTCCCGGCGTGGTAAAATCCAGCTGGTAGTCGAATCGATTTCGATTTTTTGGAGATCTTAAATATGTCGATGACAGATCCAATAGCGGATTATCTAACTCGTATTCGTAATGCTCAAAAGGCCGGGCACAAGAAAGTGGATATTCCCGCTTCGAATGTGAAAATGAATATCACCAAAATCCTTCATCAGGACCATCTTATTGAAAGCTACCTCAATATCGATGATGGTCGAGAAGGGATGATTCGCATATACTTAAAATATGATCAAAACCTGGTACCTATCATCAAAGGGCTTAGGCGCATCAGCAAGCCGGGTCGTCGTGTTTATGTGGGTCGCCAAAACATCCCTCGTGTTTTGAACAACTTAGGCATTGCGCTAATGAGCACATCACAGGGATTAATGACCAACAAAATGGCCAAAGAACGTGGCATAGGTGGCGAAGTGATCTGCCACGTCTGGTAAATGGAGATAATGAAGTGTCACGCATAGGACAATCGCCCATACCGGTTCTGGAAGGGGTTACGGTTGAGATTAAGAAGAATCTCGTGAAGGTGAAGGGACCCAAGGGAGAGCTGGATCAAAAGGTCGATCCGAGTATTACTGTGAAGATGGGTGATGGCGCCGTTGTCTTGAGCCGTCCGACGGACAACCGCCAGCATCGGGCTCTTCATGGTCTTTTCCGGTCTCTCATTGCCAACATGGTAACAGGAGTTACGGAGGGGTTCTCCAAACGGCTGCAAATTGTGGGCGTTGGGTATCGCGCAGAAATGAAGGGCAACTCGGTAGTTTTTCAACTTGGGTATTCCCATCCAATTGTGCTTACACCTCCGGACGGAATTGAAATCAAAATCGACAGTCCGACTGACCTTACGGTATCGGGCGTCAGCAAAGAATTGGTTGGTATGATTGCAGCAAAGATCCGCTCTTTTCGACCTCCGGAACCTTACAAGGGCAAGGGAATCCGCTATTGGGACGAGAGGGTCCGGAGAAAAGCCGGAAAATCAGCTGCATAAATAAGATGCAAACAGATCATATGGTGTTTGGGAATGGCAAATAAGCAAAAACTAAAAGCAAAATCCAGGGCAAGACGCAAGCTTCGAATTAGCGGCAAGATTCGCGGCACAGCTGAAAGGCCCAGGTTAACGGTCTACCGCAGCCTGAAACATATCTATGCTCAATTGGTCGATGACTCTTCCGGAAAGACCCTTACCGGTGTTTCTTCGCTTTCGCCGGATCTAAAGGCTTTGGGCAAAGAGTCAAACGGAAAGGGAAAGACTGAATTGGGTCGTTTGATCGGCAAAGAGATTGCGGAAAAAGCGCAAAAGCTGAAAATAAAGAATGCAGTATTTGACCGGAATGGATTCATCTATCATGGGCGAGTGAAGGCTGTTGCGGAGGGAGCCCGTGAAGGTGGACTTAAGATTTAATTTACGAGAATTAGTAACGTTTGGAGGCCCGTTTGGACAGAATTAGTCCCAGTGAACTGGATTTAAAAGAACGCGTCGTCCACCTGAACCGCGTGGCAAAGGTTGTGAAAGGCGGCCGCCGTTTTAGCTTTCATTCCATCGTTGTGGTAGGAGACGGTAAGGGTCATGTTGGCGTCGGTTTTGGCAAGGCGAATGAAGTTACCGAAGCGATATCAAAAGCGACCGAAAATGCCAAAAAATCATTGGTGCGTATTCGGATCGTAAATAATACTATTCCTCATGCGGTGAAGTGCAAATACGGCGCAGCCAGGGTTTTGCTGAAGCCGGCTGCTACCGGTACTGGCGTTATAGCCGGCGGACCGACTCGAGCAATCATGGATGCAGTCGGCATTACAGATATCCTGGCAAAAAACCTGGGCTCGACCAATCCGCATAACGTCGTGAAGGCTACGATGAGTGGGCTTATGAGTGTGAGAGATGCCTACCAGGTTGCTCGAGATCGTGGAACGACCCTCGAATCGGTTTTCTCGGGAGAGGGAACAACCGCTGCGCGGAGCGAATGAGATGGCCAAGAAGAAACTGAGAATTACTCAATTAAGAAGTACTATCCATAGGAAAAAAAATCAGAAACTGACCATGGCTGCCCTTGGAATTCGAAGAATGCATCAAACGGTAGAGCACAACGATACACCTCAAATTCGGGGAATGATTCGCCGGGTTGAGCATCTGGTTAAAGTCGAAGAAGTTTAGAAGGAGCCTGAGACGAGGATAACATGAATTTGTCGAGTCTTACCTATTCCAAAGGAGCACGGAAGAAACCCAAGCGAATCGGAAGGGGCAACGGCTCCGGCCATGGCAGGACTGCCTGTAAAGGGCACAATGGCCAGCGCTCGAGATCGGGCCATAAGAGCCGTGCCTGGTTTGAAGGCGGACAGATGCCAATTCAGCGCCGTTTGCCAAAACGCGGTTTTACCAATATTTTTCGAAAGGAATATTCTGAACTGAATTTGAAAGACTTGGTTCGTTTGGGTGAAATCGATAAAATCACCCCGGGTATCCTCATCGAAAAAGGTATAGTGAGTAACAAAAGGAAGCCGATCAAAATCCTCGGCGCTGGGGACTGGTCGCGCGCAGTTGAGATTTCTGCCCACGCATTCACCAAATCTGCAGTAAAAAAGATTGAAGAAGCTGGTGGCAAGGCAATAGTCGTATGATTGAAAGATTCCAAAACGTCTTCAAGATACCTGAGCTCAAGAGGCGTATACTTTTTACCTTAGGAATTCTCATCATCTACCGGCTGGGTGGTCACGTTCCTACGCCGGGTATTAATACGGCAGCCCTTGCAGAGTTTTTCACCACGGCCCAAAATACCCTTTTCGGGCTGTACGATATGTTTGCCGGAGGCGCATTTCGAAAGGCCACGGTTTTCGCGCTGGGCATCATGCCATACATATCGGCTTCGATTATTCTGCAATTGTTGGGCGCGGTGATTCCTTATTTTCAGAAACTGCAAAAGGAAGGTGAAGAAGGCAGAAAGAAGATCGTCCAGTATACTCGCTATGGCACGGTTGCGATCTCGGCGATGCAGGCCTATGGCGTGAGCGTATTCCTGCAAAATATTCCTATAACACAGAGTGGCCTTGAAGTGGTTCCCATCGCTGGTTTGGGCTTTAGATTGTTGGCAATGATAACCCTAACCACCGGCACGGTTTTCATCATGTGGCTGGGGGAGAAGATTGACGAGCGGGGTGTCGGCAACGGGATATCCCTCATCATCTTTATTGGGATTATAGCGTCCTTTCCCAACGCCATTTTGGATGAAGTGCAGCAGTTGATCGCCGGTAATCGTGCGATTGTTACCGAAATATTTCTGCTGGCGGTAATGGTCTTTACTGTGGCGGCGGTGGTATTAATCACTCAAGCTACGCGAAAAATTCCGGTTCAGTATGCCAAGCGGGTAATTGGCAGAAAGATGTATGGCGGCCATAGCACCCACATTCCAATGAAGGTCACTACCGCCGGGGTGATGCCGATTATTTTCGCCCAGGCAATCATGTTTGTTCCGAATACCATAACGCAGTTATTTCCAAACAGTGAAATTATGACGACCGTCGGCGGTTGGTTTGATTTTACCTCCGGGATTTACTGGTTCTTCTACGGCCTTTTGATTGTGTTCTTTACCTATTTCTACACGGCGATTGTCTTTAATCCGGTGGACATCGCGGACAATATGAAAAAGTACGGCGGGTTCGTGCCTGGAGTACGGCCGGGGAAGAAAACTTCTGAATTCCTGGATTTTATCCTGACCCGGATTACTTTGCCGGGCGCCACCTTTTTGGCGATCATCGCGATTTTCCCGTACTTCGTCATGAAATTCACCAACGTGAGTTATAATTTCGCATCTTTCTACGGTGGCACAGGACTGTTAATCATAGTGGGCGTCGCCCTTGATTTCCTGCAGCAGATAGAGTCACATCTGCTCATGCGTCATTACGATGGTTTTATGAAATCAGGGCGAATCAAGGGTCGACGGGGCATTTAGGAGTAAGAAAAATTAGAATTATTTTGTTAGGTGCGCCGGGAGTCGGCAAAGGAACACAAGCCAAGAAGTTGGAGGAGGACTATTCGATTCCACAGATTTCCACCGGAGATATTCTGCGGGACGCGGTGAAGAACCACACGGAACTGGGTGTGAAGGCAAAACGATACATGGAAGAGGGCAAATTGGTTCCCGATGATCTCATGATTGACTTGATGCGGGAACGATTGAAGAGTGATGATGCGGCAAATGGGTATATTCTTGATGGCTTTCCGCGGACGATCTCCCAGGCAGAGGCTCTTGAAAAGATGTTGGATGAGGTCGATTCCCCGATCGATTCCGTGATTGAGATCACCGTGGATTATGAGGACCTTGTCCGAAGAATCGTCAATCGTCGTGTATGTCCGGCCTGTGGGTCGAATTATAACCTGATTGATAAGCCGCCGCGTCCGGATGGTTCCTGTGCGAAGTGCGGAGAGCGGGTTATACAAAGGCCGGATGACAACGAGGAAACCGCGCGCACAAGACTCGAAGTATATGACGAACAAACCAAGCCGTTACGTTCATATTACAGCTCAAGCGGACTTCTGAGGCAAGTCGACGGTGAGGGGTCTATTGAAGAAGTGTCAGCATCGATAAAAGAGGTTTTGCAGATCAGCAGTTCTTTAACATGATTCAACTAAAATCAGCCGAACAAATTGAAGGAATTCGAAAATCTAGTAGAATTCTGGTAGAGACTTTTCAGTTCATCAAGGAACTCATTAAGGCGGGCATCAAAGCCATTGAGATAGACCGCGAGGCAGAAGAGTTCATTCGATCAAAAAAGGCTATGCCTTCTTTCAAAGGATTTAGAGGATTTCCCGGCAGCGTCTGTATTTCAATAGATGAGGAGATCGTTCACGGTATTCCGGATTCGAGAGAACTAAAAAAGGGACAGATTGTCGGAATTGATATTGGCGTAAAATACGACGGCTTTTTCAGTGATGCCGCTTATACCTTCATGATTAGTGACGTGAACCCGCAGATTGAAAAGCTGGTTAGGACGACCAGAGAGTCCCTTTACAAGGGCATAGAAGCGGCGCATTACGGGAATCGTTTGACCGATATTTCTAACGCCATTCAGAGCCATGCAGAGGCAAATGATTTTCACGTTGTTCGGGATTTGGTTGGCCACGGAGTTGGCCTGGACGTTTGGGAATTGCCGCAGGTGCCCAATTACGGGACAGCAGGCAAGGGGCCAAAATTGCAGCCGGGCATAGTTTTGGCGATCGAGCCAATGCTGAACATTGGGACCCATGCGATAGAAACCCAGGAGGATGGCTGGACGGTAGTCACAAAGGATCGCAAGCCGTCGGCTCATTTTGAGCACACAATCGCCATTACGAACGACGAAGCAGAGATTTTGACCGAAGGAATTTAATCTCAAATTATCATCTATATGCGATGAACCTTGAGGATTGACTTAATAAAATGGCAAAAGAAGAACCGATTAAAGTAGACGGCACCATTGTAGAAACTCTGCCTAATGCGACCTTCCGGGTTGAGTTGGAAAATGGCCATAAGGTACTGGCCCATATTTCCGGGAAAATGCGCATGCATTTTATCAAGATCTTGCCTGGTGATAAAGTTACTGTTGAGCTCTCGCCTCATGATTTGACAAGAGGCAGAATTACTTACAGGTACAAGTAGATTTTTCCCGGAAGCCGGGATGGAGGAATTCATGAAGGTCAGGGCGTCGGTAAAAAAAATGTGTGATAAATGCAAGATTGTTAAGCGGAAGGGTGTTGTTCGCGTGATTTGCAGCAACCCGCGCCATAAACAGAGGCAGGGATAATCCCTGGTGAATGAAGGAGGGTTGTTTTGGCTCGTATAGCCGGTATTGATTTACCCAAGGATAAACGAATTGAGATCGGATTAACCTACTTGTTCGGTATTGGTGTTACTACTTCTCGAAAAATATTGGCTGCAACAGGAATTAATCCGGATACTCGCGTCCAGGATCTGACGGATGAGGAAGCGGCAAAGATTCGTTCTTACATCGATGCTAATTTCAAGGTTGAGGGTTCGCTCCGCACAGAAATTAATATGAACATAAAGCGCCTGATGGACGTTGGTGCGTACCGGGGACTGAGGCATCGAAAAAGTTTGCCCGTTCACGGTCAGCGTACCCGCACCAATGCCCGGACGCACAAGGGGTCGAGACCCCAGATAGGCGCAAAGAAAAAGAAAAAGTAGAGGCTTGATTTGGAGGTAAGAGTTGGCTAATCCAAGGAGACGAGGCAAGAAGAAAGGTCCTGTTGATGCCAATGGGATCGCGGTAATCAAGGCAACATTTAACAATACGATAGTTTCTTTGACGGATACTTTCGGAAACGTCGTTTCATGGGCTTCGGCCGGAAAAGTAGGATTCAAAGGGTCGCGCAAAAGCACGCCCTTTGCCGCACAGTTGGCGGCGGAAGCTGCCGCGCGAGAAGCCATTGACCTGGGGATGCGGAAAGTTGAAATACGCGTAAAAGGTCCAGGTTCCGGCAGAGAAGCGGCAATTCGAGCGCTGCAGGCGGCAGGATTGGAAGTCGCGGCCATTCGCGACGTAACTCCAATTCCACATAACGGTTGCCGCCCACCAAAACGAAGAAGAGTCTAAACAATAAAAGAATGTCGGAGGTTTTGTAAATGGCAAGATATACAGGCCCGGTTTGCAAGTTGTGTCGAAGGGAAGGTGAAAAGCTGTTCCTCAAAGGCACAAGGTGCAGCACGAGCAAATGCGCCTTTGAACGAAAAGGATATTTTCCAGGCCAGCATGGGAAAAACAGCCGTCTTAAGCTGTCAGATTACGGAAAGCAGTTACGGGAAAAGCAAAAGCTGCGCAGGGTCTACGGACTATTGGAGGCCCAGTTCCGCCTTTACTTTGAGAGAGCGGAAAGAATGAGGGGGATTACGGGAGAGAATCTGTTGGTGCTGTTGGAAAGCAGATTGGACAATGTGGTTTATCGTCTCGGCCTGGCGGCATCCAGGAATGCGGCACGGCAGTTGGTTTTGCATCGTCACTTTTTCGTAAATGATGGACTGGTGGACATCCCCTCATATCAGGTCAAACCCGGCGATACCATCCAGGTTAAAGACAAAAGCCGGAAAAAAGATGTTTTTCATTCCTCCCTGAGAAGGACGAAAGACAGCAGAATGCTTCCCTGGTTGGATTTGGATAAGGCCAAGCTAAGTGGAAGATTTGTCGAAAGTCCAAAACGGGAGGAGATTCCGGTCCACATCGATGAAAGTATGATTGTGGAGCTTTACTCCAAATAAGAACTTTAGAACAACAAAGGGTCGGAGAGAAACCAAATGAGCTTATTAACTTTGCAAATGCCAGAACGAATTGAACTGGATGAATCTACCTATACGAACACTTATGGGAAGTTCATCGTGCAGCCTTTGGAACGCGGTTTTGGTGTGACCATTGGCAATGCCTTACGCCGGGTTCTGCTGTCTTCACTGCCCGGCGCGGCGATTAGCATGGTGCGGATTGAGGGAGTTCTTCATGAGTTTACCACAATCCCCAATGTGGTTGAAGACGTCTCGGAGGTTATCCTTAATCTGAAAAAAGTGTGCATCAAACTGATCGCTAAAAAGCCTGAAAAGGTCAGTCTTCAGGTAAAAGGTCCAAAGGAACTCACGGCAGGTGATATAGGAGAAGCCACGGCAGATTTCGAGATTCTCAATCCGGACTTACATATCGCCAGCCTGAATGAGGGTGCAGATGTGCAGATGGAATTAAGAATTGGACGGGGAAGAGGGTATGTTCCCGCCGAAGAAAATCGTCTGCCGGATCAACCGATTGGCGTGGTCCCAATTGATTCTATTTTTACGCCCGTGATCAATGTGTCGTATCGCGTCGAGGAGACACGTGTGGGCCAGCGCACCGATTACGAAAAGTTGATTTTGGAAGTGATGACAGACGGCAGCCTCACACCCGATGATGCCATGACTTATGCCGGTAAGATCTTGAAAGACCACATCGAGCTCTTCATAAATTATGAGATCGAGCCTGAAGAGGAGCCCGTGGTGGAAGTCGATGAGGATGCGTTGCGCATCAAAAAGCTGCTTAAAATGAGCGTCGACGAACTGGAGCTTTCGGTGCGTGCCAGCAACTGCCTGAAGGCGGCCAATATCGAGACCATTTCCGATTTGGTGCGAAGAGATGAGCCGGAAATGCTGAAATTCCGCAACTTCGGCCGAAAGTCTTTGAACGAACTTGGCAAGGTTCTGGATAATCTTGGTCTGAGCTTCGGAATGGATATTGAAAAATACTTGAAAGAAGAAGTCCCTTAGAAACGGACCGCGGAAATAGCAAGAGGATTGAACCTGATGAGGCATAGGAAAACCGTAAGAAAGTTGAACCGCACTGCGGAACATCGCAAAGCGCTGCTGGCAAACCTGGCAGGAGCTTTGTTTGAACATAAACGAATTGTTACCACACATGCAAAAGCGAAAGCGGCTCAGCAATTCGTGGAAAAACTGATAACCCTCGCCAAAGCGAATTCTCTCCATGCCAGAAGACTTGTGTTGAGCCGGGTGCGCCATCGTTCAGTGATGCAAACGTTGTTCGATGAAATCGCTCCGATCTATCTTGAGCGAAATGGGGGGTATACTCGAGTCGTGAGGATGGGACAACGGCCGGGTGACGGGGCTGAGGTTTCCGTCCTGGAGCTGGTTGGTTTTGAGGAAGCCCTCAGCGAGCGCGCAAAGAAGAAGCAGGAGAAGGCCGAAGCGAAGGAGAAAGATAAAAAGGAGAAAGCTGAAGCGGTTGCTGCGGAACAAGCGCCTGAGCCGGAAGTTGAGGAGGAGGGTGCGGAAGTGGCAGAGACGGAAGAGGACACAAA
>JAUXJX010000178.1 GCA_030624545.1 Bacteroidota bacterium
CGTGCCTCGTCTGAAGCAAGAAAAACGGCAACAGCTGCCACATCCTCACACCGGCCAAATTGATGCATAGGGATATAATTTAAATAAACCTCCTTTGATTTCTCTGGCAAGTCTTGTGTCATCTCAGTTTCGATGTAACCGGGGGCAATTGCGTTCACGGTGATTCCGCGGTGCGCCATCTCCTTCGCCATCGATTTGGTCAATCCGAAAAGCCCAGCCTTTGATGCTGCATAATTTGCCTGACCGGGATTTCCCATCAATCCAACCACGGATGAAACATTGATGATGCGACCGGAACGCTGCTTCATCATGATCCTTGCCACCGCACGCGAACAATTAAATGCACCTTTCAGATTAGTTCCTAGCACGTCATCCCAGTCCTCGTCCTTCATTCTTACAATCAACGTGTCACGGGTTATCCCCGCATTATTGACTAAGATATCAATACGATCGAATTTTTCAAGAGAACTAGAGATGAGCCGGCTGACTTCCTCGGATTTAGTCACGTCACAGGGGATGAAGATTGCCTTGCCAAGATTTGAATTGATCTCTGCGGCGACGGCTTCCCCGGCTTCGAAGCTGCGGCCCGTGGAGACGATTACACGTGCACCCTCAATTGCCAACTGCCTGGCAATGACTTTTCCGATTCCTCTTGAGGCTCCGGTAACTATTGCCACCCTGTCTTGCAGGCGGGCCAATCTTCTTCCTCCCACGTTTCCTGATTGCGATTGAACCAACTAAATAACAAGTTTGTTTCTGATTTTCTCCAGATCAGCCATGCCGCCAACCGCGAAACAAGAGCCAGTACGATCTATTCTGCGAAGTAGCCCGGATAATACCTTGCCGGGTCCAATTTCCACAAAATCCGAAAATCCCATGGAGATCATATTCTGCACAGTTTCGACCCACCGCACCGGATGAGTTAACTGCTTGACTAAGAGTTCACGAATCTCGCTTCGGGATGAGGTCGGGGAAGCGGTTACGTTAGGCACAACCGGGCAAACTGGCTTTGAGATCTCGATTTCCTGCAATGCGCCCGCCAGCTCCTCCGTCGCGGCTGCCATCAAAGGTGAATGAAACGCACCGCTCACCACGAGTTCAATCACTCGTTTGGCTCCGGCGTCACGCGCCAGCTCCATAGCTCTCTTAACGCCCGATACTGAACCGGAAATTGCTATTTGATGCGGCGCATTATAATTTGCCGGGACAACCACACCGGCCGATTCAGCCTCATGACAGATCCCCTCTACTTGATCGGGGCTGAGCCCAATTACAGCCGCCATCGTACCCGGTTCAACCTGCCCCGCTTTTTGCATCAACGCCCCGCGCAATTTCACGAGCCTCAAACCATCCGCGAACGAGAATGCCCCTGCCACTACCAACGCCGAATATTCACCCAGACTGTGGCCGGCAACAATCTCCGAGGCAAGGCCTCGCTCTTTAAGCAATTTAACCAGGGCCATGCTGTGGACAAATATCGCCGGCTGTGTAATCCGGGTCTGCCTGAGAACATCCTCTGGCCCTTCAAATGATACCTTCTCGAGGTCAAAATCGAGAATCTCGCACGCTTCCTCGTATGTCTCGCGGGCAAGCGAATATTCTCGAAATACGTCGGCGCCCATTCCCACGAATTGTGAGCCTTGTCCCGGAAATAGAAAAGCGAATCCCATAGCCAGTGGTTCAATACCTATATTAAGGTTGTGTTTCTTGGATAACAGCTCCGAATGAAAAGGCGAGAATCGAGTTCCATGGCTAAAATCTGATAAGCGCGGATCCCCAGGTGAAACCTCCGCCGAAACCGACGAGCAATACCAGATCATTCCTATTTATCAGCCCCCGCTGTTGCGCCTCGTGGAGAGCAATGGGAATCGAGGCAGAAGAGGTATTCCCAAAGCGATCAACGTTGATGTAAACCCTTTCATTTGGAACATCGAGCCTTTTCGCAACGGCTTCTATTATGCGGATATTCGCCTGGTGTGGAATGACGAGGCTTATTTCATCTCCGGTAAATCCATTTTCTTCGATGATTTTTGTTGCCGCCTCACCCATGCAATTTACGGCATGACGAAATACTTCCCGGCCTTCCATCTGGATAAAGCATTCACCATTGTGAGCCTCTTGTCCGGGCGGGAAAATCGTGCCACCACCTGGCATTTTCAACAGATGATTGAGGCGTCCATCACTGCGAATATAGGTCTTGACGATTCCCCGGTCTCCTTGAGAAGGTTGTAAGACAGCAGCGCCTGCGCCATCCCCAAACAGGATGCAGGTAGACCTATCTTGCCAATTCGTGATTCTTGATAGCAATTCAGCGCCCAGTATAAGGATATTCTTATACTGGCCTGCAGCGATCATACCGTCAGCCAGGGAAAGGCTGTAGATGAATCCGGCGCAGGCTGCGTTAACGTCAAAGGCGGCTGCATTCACAGCACCTAGTTTTTCCTGAATAAAACATGCCGTAGACGGGAAACACATGTCCGGCGTCACGGTGCCGACGATGATCAGGTCAAGGTCCTTTGGCGATAAGCCGGCCTGATCCAGAGCAACCCGGGCAGCGCGGTGACCGTATTCGGACGTGGTTTCATTGTCTTCGGCGATTCGCCTCTCTCGAATCCCCGTACGGCTTCGAATCCATTCGTCTGACGTGTCGACCATCTTGGCCAACTCGAAATTGGTTAATACCTTTTCGGGAACCGCGGCGCCCATTCCGGTGATTTCTGAAGCCGTTCTCTTAGGTTTCAACTCCAACCTCCTGAAATGCAGTCCCGGCAAGCGCTTCCTGCATTTTTCGATTCATGTCCAGTGCAAACATCTTGCTTGCCTCACGAATTGCACTTCGTATAGCCTTTGGTGTAGAACGGCCATGGCAAACAATGCAAATGCCATTCAGGCCCAATAAAGGGACGCCTCCGTATTCCTGGTAGTCCATCAATTGGCGCAGCTTGCGAAACGCGGGTTTCATCAATACCGCGCCGAGATTGGCAGGAATATTTTTGCCGACGCTTTTTTTCAACGTTCGAGTGAACATGCCGATGATGCTCTCAGCAAATTTTAGCACGATATTTCCCACGAATCCGTCACACACGACAAGTTCTGCAGTTCCCTTGAGAATATCACGACCTTCTACGTTGCCAATAAAGTTCAGCTTGCTTTTCTTCAAAATCTGATGTGCGTCTCGCACCAATTCATTGCCCTTCGATTCCTCTTCTCCCATGCTGAGCAGTCCAACTTTGGGATTTCGTATGTCGAAAATATGCTCAATATAAACAGATCCCATTATTGCAAATTGCAGGAGATTTATGGGCTTACAGTCCGAATTGGCGCCCACATCAATAACGACACAAACACTTTCTTCATTCGGAATAAAGGACCCCAACCCTGGCCTATGCACACCGGGCAAACGACCCAGGGTAAGAAGCGCGGATGCCATAAATGCGCCGGTATTTCCTGCACTCACCACCGCATCGGCTTTTCCACTCTTAAGCAAATCTGTCGCAACGACTAGAGATGAGTCCTTTTTCGACTTTAGCGCCCTGGTCGGAGATTCTTCCATGCCGATTATCTGAGACGCGTGGTAAATGCTGATCGGCAGCTTGTCAGCAGAAAATCGCGACAGTTCCTTTCGAATCTTTTGCTCATCTCCAACAAGAACAATCTCATAGTTGCCGCGGGCCACCCTTGCAGCTTGAATGGCGCCATCAACAGTTGCTTCGGGAGCAAAATCGCCTCCCATTGCATCTACAGCTATTTTCATGAATTATTAGCTGCTAAACAGACCTGACGACAATTATCTGCGCATGCGTGTCGTTGTCAGATCCTATTCCTTAGGTGGATAAACCATTCTGCCAGCGTAGTAGCCACAATGAGGACAAATTCTGTGCGGCAATTTGGGCTGATGACATTGCGGACATTCGCTGATCGCCGGAGCAGACAACTTCCAATGTGTGCGCCGCTTATCGCGGCGAGACTTGGATATTTTTCTCTTTGGATTCGCCATAATTCCTTTTGACTATCTTCTTTACCAGTTTCCGTTCAATTCTAAGGTCATCCATCTTCGGGCGTCTTATCTTGCAATTGCTTCAATGCATCCCACCGGGGATCCGGTGGCTTTTCTCCACATTTGCAGGCCGATTCCTTCAAATCTTCACCGCAGCCGGGGCAGATGCCCTGGCATTCCGGGGAACAGACGTTCTTCATCGGCACTGAAATCACCAGCGTGTCGCGAATATCATCGCTAATATCAATAAAAGCTTCACCAGTACGATAGGTTCTCAGGCCGGCTTCTCCGTCGCCTTCCTCACCGGTGAAACTAGGACGTCCGCCAGTTCCCACAACCTCAAAACAAAGACGCAACTCTCCCGAAATCTCTTGATCAAATTCGCGCACACATCGATCACAACTGAAAAGACCATTAGTCTTTACAAGGGCATGAACATAGACTTGAGCTTCTCCCTTGTCGACTTGAATTTGCCCAATTACCGGCGTAGAGAAAACCGCGCTGTTCAGCTTGTAGGCTGATGCGGGTCCCTCAAATTCCAATTCATGAAGGCCAATGGGCAATTTTGCAATTGGGATCTTCATAAAAGACACCAAAGAACAAATGGTTCGTTTAAAAGAAATTTAAATATAGCAAAAAATCCCTATTAGTCAAGATATAAAACATCTCATTCCCGATCCGGTTAACGCACGCTAGATTGTGTATTTTCAGATGACATAGTCCGGTACAATGCGGACGATCTATCCAGTGCTGATCAATTCCGCGTCGGAGAAGAAAAAGCCGATTTCCACTTCTGCGTTCTCGGGGGAATCAGATCCATGAACAATGTTGTTTTGTTTGCTGCTCGCGAATTCTTTCCGAATTGTAGCGTCAGCCGCTTCGGCAGGATCGGTCCCGCCGATCAACTTCCGAAAATCCTCCACGGCATCTTCTTTTTCCAGTACCATGGGGATACACTGACTGGAAGACATGAAATTCACCAAATCTCTGTAGAAGGGCCTCTCCCTATGGACGGCATAGAACGCTCCCGCCGTTTCCTCATCCATTCTCACCAATTTCATTCCCGCTATTTGGAATCCCGCCGCAAGAATTTTGTCCAGGACTTTCCCTGTGACCTTTGCTTCAATACAATCAGGCTTTAAAATTGCCAGTGTCCGTTGTTTCACAATTTATCTCCACTTTAGTCGAATGACATTCTTGCCTTCCATTACTCATAAATTCCTGCCACCAAG
>JAUXJX010000059.1 GCA_030624545.1 Bacteroidota bacterium
ACAGGCCTTGAAGCGGACCTGGCCCTTACCTCTGAGGACAGCGGAGCGCTAGACCTAGTGGTGTCGTTGAATGATGCCCCTCTAACCTTACAAATAGCGGTTGATTTGAATACATTTGAGGGCGAATACAACATTGGCTTTGAAGAATTGGATGCCGGTTTCCTGATAGAAATTGCTGCACCCTATTTTCCCGGATCATTCGAAGCCGGGGGAGTCCTCGCCGGCAATGGAAAGATTCGGTACGAAAATAATAGAGGTTCGGCAAGTTTTGAGTTTATTGGAGATCAATTCCTACTTCAAACAGAAATCAACAGTCATGACGTTGACTTCTCCCCGGCTACCTGGAAAGCAAATGTGATTTTTACCGGAGATTCCGGAACATTCCGGATCAAAAACGGAACTCTGGAAATAGACGGAATGCAAGTGGCCAATAAAAGCCTGGGGATAAGCGCAGAAGACGTCTCGTGCAAATTGCCCTTTTCGTGGGAAGACGGAGCGGTTAAAGATGCCACATTCACACTAGAGACCATAGGCTTCCGACAGCATGAATTGCCTGCGCTTTCTGGAAAGTTCAATGTGGCAGATGGCCGGGTCGACTTTGCGGCCCGAGGGAATGTGTTGCCCGAGGCAAATCTGGAGGCGAAGGGCTCGCTGGACTGGAGTCAAGGCCGGCTTACCGGTCGGCTGGACGCTGAAATCCCCAAATTTGCTTTGAAGAATGGCCCTCTGCTCGCAAAACGATTTCCCATGCTAGCTTCCTACGATCTCGACGGAAGTTTTACTGCGGAAACATATCTTAGACTTGAAAATGGGCAGATTACGCCTTTTATTAGGCTTGACATAGAGGATGCAATGGTGGCCAGCAAATCATCAGAAACCGGAGCAGAGGGGCTGACTGGCGCTATCACTCTTAACAGCATAGCGCCTCTGGCAACCGATGGTGATCAGCGCTTCTATATCAAGAAGGCGTATGGGGGCTCTTTCAGTCCCACGGATTGCATTATCGTGTTTAATGTGATGGACCGTGATTCAGTCCTTCTCAAATCAATCGATTGCAATTGGCTGGGCGGAAAATTGTCCGGTCGCAACATCAGTGTCGAACTGTCTGAGTCGCGAATGAGCCTCGATCTGAATGCAGAAGGTCTGGCTCTACAGGAAATTCTTGATTTCGTCCAATATGATGGCGTCAAGGGTGATGGACAAATCTTTGGACACTTACCAATCACGATCTATTGGGGCGAACAAAGCCGGATTTCTTTTGGCGACGGTTTCTTTGAGGCCAGGCCAAACAAGGGAAGGCTCCAGCTTTCTGAAGAAAACGCCAGGGCAATCCTGGGGATCAGCGATGACATCGATCCTAAAACTATCGATCCCGGAGAGACGGTTAGCCTGATGGTGCTGTACGCCCTACAAGATATGGAATATTCGAAATTGAGAATCGACTTTGCGAATGAAGAGAAAGGCTGGATGACTCGTATTCAAGCCGAAGGATATGGTCCACGGGAAGCCAAAGGGAATCGGGTGCCAATTGGCGGGCTGACGGTGAATATCAACGATCTGGACGAGTTGCTGAATAGTCTGATCTATTCGAAGATTGGATCGGGAAAAGCCAGGTTAGATTAAGACTGAATTTACCGCCAAGACGCGCGGTGCGCGAAGCCCTAATTAGTCTGTTGTCTGCAATCTTGGCGCCTTGGCGGTTGGAACGCAATAAGCTGATTTTGAAAGGAGGTTCAGCGTGAAAAAGTTGTTGGGTGTGTTGGCCATGGGGGTGCTCGTCTTGCTTGGCGGTTGCGGAACCGTGACGGTCAAGCACGAAGTGCAACCCATCTACATCACGGTGGATGTTAATATCAAAGTGCAGAAGGAATTGGAGGATTTCTTCGATTTTGAAGACGAAGAGGCTGAAAAAAAGAAAAAGGAGAACCTCTGATGAAACGCCGTATCAACATCGCAACTCTGCTCACATACATTCTGTTAATCTTCACCGGCGCATCTGTGGCCTCTACGATTGACACGTGGGACGAGATCAAAGAGAGGATGAAAAAACGCTATCCGGAATTACATAAACTCAAGGAAGAGAGCAAAGTCGGTGAAACCTACCTCGGGCTTGTTGAAGCCGTATCCCCAAAAGACACTAGTGACAAGAATATCATGAATCTCGTCACAGAAGAAAATGCCGACCGGACCATGCTTTACGAGATGATTGCCAAGGAGAACAAAACGACTCCCGAATTGGTCGCCAGGACAAATGCGCTGCGCATTTTTGAAAAGGCGGAGCCTAATGATTTCTTCATGACAAAAAATGAGAAGTGGGTTCGGAAGAAAGATCTTATGAAGCGGGACAAATAGACCCATGCGTAGACAAATCCCTTTCACCGGCATAGATGTTCAACGGGAACGGAAGCCTATTGTCAATCTGATGGATTTGTACCGATTTAAATATTATTTTATTTAGCCTGAACATTTCACCGCAGAGGTCGCTGAGAACGCAGAGATTAAATAAAAACAAACAGTTAAACAGACGCATTGATTTGCCAAATAGTGTCGAACAAAGTGCAAGAAAAACCAAGAAATACTATGGTTAAGTCTCATGAAAACAACTCTGTGCCCTCTGCGCTCTCTGCGGTTTATAAATTAACCAGGGTTGGCCTTGCGACGGATGAGTTGGCATTGGACGCGGAATAAGGTTGAGGCTTGTCACGATAAACCCCAGGAGAATTTTGAATGAAGCCCAGTGCTCGGGAACCGATCTATAAGAGCGAATCTCGCCGCCGAATTGTCAAGAGTGTTATTTTCACTGCAGCAGTACTGGCGATTTTCAGCATCTGTTATGCCTATTTAAACCAGGGCGCGGGCGGTTGGATTCATACGGCCATAATTGTATTATGGACGCTGGGACCGCCACTTTGGTTCTTGATCGAGCACTCAATACTCTTCGACAATTGGGAAAATGGTGAGGCCGTAGAGCACTTCAGACATGCCCAGGGACTCGCGACGAAATTCTGGATTGGAATAGCGGGTCTGCTAACGGCAATCTATGCCTCAGCGATATGGCTGCCAAAATAGAAATTCACCCCAGCAGAAAAGCCTGATTGTGGTGGACTGGTTCCCTATTGGCTGCCCTTCTTATCGCCATGAATCCAGTCCCAATATTGCTCCCCCCGCTCCAAAACGTAAGTCTGATCCTCTACCAACAGAAAACCCTCGTCCACCAGTTGGCCCGCCGCGCTTTGCACCTGCGAGAGATAATCCTCACGGGACTTATATAATGATATGATACTGGGACGCGGGTCTCCGGCAGCCGCTCTCTCAGCATTAGTCCTCGGCAAGGGGATATACGTCCCCTGGAAATTTATCAGTTCAGTGCTGCCCCCGGCGTAGCCCCAACGCAGATTCCATGGCGTGTAAGTCGCAAGGGGTACGCGAATCTCAACATTTCGGACCCCGGCAATTTCATTTTCAAATTCATCAACCTGGGAAGCTAATGATGGAAAGGCCTCGCCCAGGTTGGGCGGCTGCTGATCCACGATGCCTCGCGACCAGCGCGGACCATAGTCTGCTCGGTAGGCTGTGTGAATTGCCTGAGGAAATTTCGTGCCCGGGATCTCGGGAAACCCTACTTCCGATATCGAAACCAGAGTGCCTTTATCGATGTGCGGATACATGAGAGCCTGATTCGGCCCTTTGTCATCATGCTTACGCTGCCATTAGCCCTGATCGGTGTGTTTCTGATATTCTGGCTAACCGGCACCAACTTCGATCGCTCGGCTTATATCGGGGTGGTGTTGTTGATGGGTGTTGTGGTCAATAATGCAATTCTAATGGTCGCTCGCATCAGCCGGTTACAGATGGAAGGCAAGCCCGTTCAGGAAGCGATCTTTCTGGGCGCCACTCACCGGGTGCGTCCCATTCTGACAACATTAATGACCGTGTTTGGGCTTTTGCCGCTGGTTCTCTCCGGTGGCGAATCAAGGCTTTGGGGCACCCTGGCTCTCTCCACTATTTGGCGGGCCCACAACCTCTGCATTCTTCGTTCTGCTGGTCACGCCTGCGCTATATCGCTTATTTGTCCGGAGACAGAGCCAACTTATTACTTCGTTTCGCAAATTCGATGACGCATTAATTGGTGTGGTTCTCGACCCAAGGAATCGTCGTCTTCGAAGAAGAACTTTTCCTCCCCGAAGGCAGGTTTCAATTCATCAAGCCAAATGGCCTGTTCATCATACCTGGCAAAAAAGGGCCGCCTTACCCAATCCGGATTTCTTGCCTGCAGGAACTGCATAACAAGTACTTTGTCTCCATGAATCTCGTTGACGCCAAGGATATGAACTTTGCCTGGCGTGGCCGACATACTGGGCCCGCGCACAGTCCTTGACAGGCCGCTCACATTCTTGTATGCATTCTGAAAGATCTCCCAAGCCCGAACAAGGGGAATCCCGAAATAATGCTGGGCTCCCGTGTTCCGCACAACAAACATATAGTATGGAATGCAACCCAGGTTCACCTGCTTTTGCCACATCTGTTGCCATACTCCCGGCTTGTCGTTTATGTGAGCCAATATGGGGGATTGGGTTCTAATCTGCGCCCCGGTTTTTCGGATTCTAAAAATCGCTTCCTCCACAGCGCTTGTCTCCAATTCTCTTGGATGGCTGAAATGAGCCATAAAAGCCAGGTGCTTTCCTCCCTGGATCACCTCTCTGAAAAGACCCAACAATTGCTCTGAATCCGAATCCGTGAGAAACCGGTAAGGCCAATAGGCCAACGCTTTTGTGCCAATCCTGATTGACTGAAGATTGGGTAGGTCTGCCTCCAACAACGGCCGGATGTAGGATGCCAGGATATCTGTCTTCATGATCAATGGATCGCCACCGGTAAACAGAATATCCGAGATTTCGGGATGCTGGCGAAGATAGGTAATGAGATTCTCAATTTCTCGTGTGGCGAATTTCAAGTCTGCCATTCCGATAAACTGGGGCCAGCGGAAGCAAAACGAACAATAGGCATGGCAGGTCTGACCCTGGCTGGGAAAGAACAAGGCGGTTTCTTTGTATTTGTGCTGCATACCGTCCAGATTCATACCGTCCAGAGTGGGGATGTTATGGTCCGCCTGCCCAGCCGGATGGGGATTCAGTTCCCCACGAATCTCATGAGCTGTTTCTTTAACCTTCTCTTTTGTGGAACCATCCTTAAGCACTGCCGCCATTTTTTCAAAATGTGAATCCTTCAACATACCCTTTTGAGGAAAAGTCAGATGAAAAAGAGAATGGTCCGGCACGCTATCCCAATCTATCAGCTCATCTACTACATAGTTGTTTATTCTGAACGGAAAAACATGGCCAACGACTTCCATGGAGAATATTTGATCTTCGGATAGCCTTTGAATTTGAGGAATGTTTCTGAAGTTATGAAGATTGTACGACTTATATTTGACACCGGTTGCCGCCCGTGGTAAGATTCTCATTGCATTTACATCCATAGGCTTTCCTTTCTGCTATGTGCTATTTCTCAACTCTGTAGTACCGCGTCTCCCCACTAATAATTATACAACGATCCAGTAAAAAAATTCAAGACAAAACAGATGATGCGGAATTGATCAAAGATTAATTATCTTGAGAAAAATGGGCGTTCCTAATGAACTTTGACAAGATGGACTAAGAAAAGTTGCTTTACGCAAAATCCGGGGGACACCTTTTGTCGCGGTGGCCGGCCTTCGAGTGGTCTTTATGAATTACCGCGGTGTCCTATTTGAATATTGGCGTTTTCACAGCATGCCGCAGCTGGTTCTATGTGGAAGTCGCAGATGTCTGTATGTGATCAACCCATGCGAAAGTACGTGATGTTGACCCAACAGTGCTCACGAATCCAGGACCGTGACCTCTTTCGCTTGAGGTCCTTTATCTCCCTCGCCGATTGAGAACTCAACTCGTTGACCCTCTTCTAACGCACGGTAACCCTCGCCACTAATGGCACTGTAATGCACGAAAATGTCTTCACCTTGATCCCGCACAATAAATCCAAAGCCTTTGGACGAATTAAACCATTTGACGGTTCCAGTCTCACGTTCTGCCACGTATTTTTCACCTCCTTCAAGTAGAAAATTATGACTAACCGATACTGGACGGGCAAACAGCACTGAATTCTCAAACAGCGCTAAAACCAGCTTTTTTCAAGTTAGCATTCCTTAGCAAAAATGTCAAGACAAAAAGATATCATGGTTAATTTTCTCCTCTTCCATCAGATGCCGTTCGTGTTGAAATCCGGCTGCGATTATCCAGATGCCATTCAAATTATCCACAAAATGGCTTCCATTTGAAGGAGAAAAGGTTAAATTAAGTCCAACCGGATGGCCGTTCATAGTATTGAAACTACATGAGAAAGAACTCGACAATCATCTTTAGGCGCCGTAATAAAATGGACAAGAATGGAGAAACCAAAATGGATGACGCGGTGTGGCAAGAAATACCTGTCATCAAGACGCCGGTCTATAAAATCAACGAAAGACCGAAAACCTGGTGGGAATGTCTTCTGTTTGGCTGGCAGCACACTCTGGTTGATATTTCGCCGTTTGTCCTGCCCCTTGCCGTGGCGTGAGCCATCGGTATTCCCATTTATACACAGTTCGCCCTGGGAGAGCAGTGGTTAGACCGCCTGCACGTTTCCCTGAAGCTGGTAGCTACAAACACGGTAGTTTTGGCCGTAATAATAGCAATTGTATTGAATCTGATCCTGAATATCATTTTGAGGGGGGACGCCGAGGAATCGGAACCAAGTGCTTAGGATATTGACTTCGAGCCGTTCAATTTCTTCAAAGACGGAAGGCCAATTGGATTGGCATCCTGAATCTGCTTTGAAAGAGCTAGAACCGACTCTTCCCCCATGGGCCGTCCGACGATCTGCAGTCCGACTGGCAACTTACCTTTTGTGAGTCCGCAAGGCACGGAGCTGACGGGCAGGCCTGTAAGACTGAGCAAAAAGGTGGATGCAAACCAGTCGACGTAGGTCTTCATCTTTTTACCCGCGATCGTCTCAGGATAGTGGTGCTCTACAGGAAATGGCGATACGGCCATGCAGGGCGTTAGCAGATGATCGTAATTTTGGAAGAAGTCATGAAAGGTCTGCCAGATTTTCGTCCGTGCCCGCTCGGCGTTCGCCAAATCTTTCATCGTCACTTTCAGACCCGCTTCGATGTTTCCCTTGAGATTGCTTCCGAATTGGTTCAGTTTGTCTAGCCGGCTATAATGCTGCGCCACCATCCAGAATCCGCGGATGTCAAGGAAAGATTTTCTGCCGAAAGACAGGTCCAATTCAATCTCTTCTACGCTTGCTCCCACTTTCCTCATATCGAAGGCAGCCTTGCGGCAGGTCAATTCGATTTCCTCATCGATGCCGATCCCGGCGATGTCCGCACAATAGGCAAGCCGAATTCCCCTTGCTGTTCCGGCCTGAACGGTATTCACGAAATCCCTTCCTGCCATCGGCTGGCTGAGAGGAGATAACGGGCTGGGTCCGCTTACCGCTTGGAGCATCAGTGCGATATCCTCCGCCGTGCGCGCCATGCAGCCGGTGACATTCAAATTATCCCAGGCATACTCATTTGGATAGGTGGGTACCAAGCCGGGCGATGGACGGAGGCCGACAACCCCGCAAAATGAAGCCGGTATGCGCAGGGAACCGCCAAGATCCGTGCCTTCGGCCAGGGCGATCATTCCCGTGGCAAGAGCTGCAGCGCCCCCACCGGTCGAGCCCCCGGCGCTAAGACCGGGATTCCAAGGATTGCGCGTTGGCCCAAACACGTCGTTAAACGTGTTGCCCCCTGCTGCAAACTCCGGCGTATTGGTCTTGCCAATAATAATCGCCCCGGCTTCCTTAAGCCGTTGGACAATTAAAGCGTCCTCTGCCGGAATATGTTCTGCATAAAGTGTGGAGCCATAGGTGGTGCGAAGGCCGGCAGTCGGCGTAACGTCTTTGATGCCTACGGGCAAGCCGTGGAGGAGTCCAAGCCCTTCTCCACGCGCTGCCTTTTGTTCGGCTAATCGGGCTTCATCCAAAGCGCGTTCGGAAACCGTGCATACCGCATTGATGGCGCAGTTGTATTTCTCGATTTGAGCCAGTCCGGCCTCGACCACGTCGACCGGTGATAACTCCCCTTTCCCCAGAAGTCTTCGTAATTCCGTGGCGGGAAGGAGAACTAACTCGTCACTCTGATGCATAGTATGTTTCGCTTTGCACAGTCTTTGGCCACGGAGCCACAGAGCACACAGAAGGAATACTCATTCCATCCCGGTGTTCTCCGGGCCTCTGTGGTTTCTTTGTCTAATTCTCTACAAATGCCACCACTCTCGCAAACGCTGCCTCACCACCCTTAAATGTCCATGGGAAACAGCCAAGGGGGAGCCTCTTATTTTGGATTTCAGAGGCCTCAATATCCCCGCCGAGATTCTCGATG
>JAUXJX010000060.1 GCA_030624545.1 Bacteroidota bacterium
AGCTGACTTATGAGTTGGTCACTGCCCTTTGCGCGGCGATTGGTTGGCGCGTGGCCGATCCGGACAGAATGTTGAGCCCTGGGCGGAACGATATCGAATGGCTCCATATCGAATGGGAAAAATACATGATGAATGTTTGGATGAAAATATTTATGGTCATATTCGACCGTCACATTTAGATGGGCCAATTCGTCAATTTCTGGAATGACACCGCGGACCCGCAGGTCGCTTCCGGTGTAGCAGCAAATGATTTTTTTGCCCAGACGATCAAGTTCCTTTATGGTCCTGCCGTCTCTGTAGAATTCCAGGCCGCCGTCCAACTGAACGATATCCATGTTCCAAATGTCTATTTCAGATAAGACGTCACGAATTTTTGGAGCCCAGACCTTCTCTCTAAACTGAAATAATGTTGATTCCACGAATCCCCGGGGCATCCATTTTCTTGGAATTTCTGCCGGAATATGGTGAACATTTTCTACAATGGATCGGGACGGATCGGAGACGGCTTTCCTGAGAAGCTTGATCCCGGGCGTCCGCAAAAAGGGCAGGTTCAGACATAAGTCTTCTTCATAACCAAAGCGGCTTTTCCCGAGCGTAATCAATCGACTGTCATAACCCAGCCTGCGTTCAGCCTTTACAAATGCATACGGGACCCCCGCGGTATTAAGTGGCGCAATATGCAGGATTCTTTTCATAAATGAATGGATTGATTTGCGGCTCGATCAATCGATCGGGGATCAACCCGAACAAAGGCACATTCCAGGAAAGACGCGCTCGTTACATATTCATAAACGACACTTACCTTGTCTCTGTATTCTCCACACCGTGATTGCACAGCCGGGATGAAGCTCAACCATCAGTCAATTCACGTGGGCTCCGGCTACAGAACCTTCCTGAAGCTATCGCGGAAAATGCCCTTCGAGCCAAAATTCTCCTTAAATCTAGCCAGCCCCCAGTTGGGCTGCATATCGACGGTAAAAATCCCAAAATCGAGATATCGAAATTGCTGCTCTATGGACACGCGTATAATTTCAAAAAAGAGGAGATTAACTGCTCGGTATTTCTGATATGCCTCGTCGTGGCTCACGTAAAAAGCCAGCGTAACCAGTTTGTTGCAATTGAACATGACCACGCCGGCAATCAACTTCTCATCCAAATATGCGCCATACAAACGGATCGACTGAGGAAAAAGCTCACAAAGATGGTTGAGTTCCTCCAGGCTATGTGCAGGTTGGACATTATGTCTTAATTTCAGGTTTCTTTTTAGAATTTCATAAAATCCGGCTGTGTCACTCGATTGTCTTACCTGCACGCCCAATTTTTGCGCCCGGCGCACAGCTCGACCGGCTTCGTCCTTGAAGTTTGACAATACGGCATCGGCCGCAAAATCAAGCGTAACAAAGCTGGAAACTTCACGTTTGCGATACGTAAATCCATTCTTCATCAGGGCAAAATCGATGTAATGATTGATCTTTTCGGAATAAAATATGGGAGACGCCGTCAGGTCTATTGCCTCGATGCCGGCGAAGCTGCAATAATCTAACAGGGAGTTAACCAGCTGGAAAGCCGCCCGGAGATTTATTGTTTTAGGAACTACCAGGCCGCCAAACGAGGCGCCAGGATGAGATATCAGCGAACGGCCGTCTTCGGTTCTCTTCTCCGCGCCCGGCATCACAGCCAAAATTTTTTCATTTCCCAGGAAAAGCAAGGAGTGATCCTTAAAGCGATGAGCCGGATGATACTGAAGGAATCTCCTTGTGTGAAACAGGGTTCCGTTATTGGAGCCCCACACGAATTGTTCCCAGCGCTCCCGCCATTCTGCAGAATAGGGAATGATTTTGAGCATAGGCTCGGGATGATGGTTGATAGCCGATGTCCCGGCTAGGTCATCAGCTTCACCAAGATTGCTTTTTGGACGTGTAGACGGTTTTCAGCTTGATCAAAAACTACCGAACCGGGACCATCCATGACGCTATCGGTAATCTCGTCACCTCTATGTGCAGGCAAACAGTGCATAACGATGCAGCCTTCTTCCGCATGGGATAAGAGCGAATCATCAATCTGAAAAAGCCTGAAATCAAGCTTGCGCTGTTCTGCTTCTTTTTCCTGGCCCATGCTCGCCCAAACATCCGTGTAAATTACCTGTGCGTTATTGGCGGCCATCTTAGGATTCCGGCAGATCTGAATCTTGCTGATGCCGGCTCTTTTGGCCCGGGACAAGGTCTCTTTGTCAGGATCGTATCCCTCCGGAATGCCAAGATTTAGGTTGATCGGTATTATTGAAGCAAGGTTCAGCCAGGAGTTGCAGACATTATTGCCATCACCGATGAAGGCAATGGTCAAGTTTTCAATCTTTCCTTTGTGCTCAAGAATGGTGAATACATCGGCCATAACCTGGCAAGGATGGATCAGATCAGTCAGTCCGTTAATTACGGGGATCGAGGCGTATTCTGCGAGTTCGAGTATGTCTTCATGACCGAACAAGCGTGCCATGATCACATCGTTATAGCGTGACATAACCCTTGCAATATCACTCACGCCCTCCCGCTTCCCGATCTGTACATCTTTGGGGCCGAGATAAAGCGCATGGCCGCCCAATTGGTACATGCCGGTTTCGAAGGAAATTCTGGTGCGTGCAGATGGCTTCTGAAAAATCATAGCCATGGTTTTGCCCTTCAGCGGCTGGTGCACCTCACCATATTTTTGCCTGCTCTTCAAATTTCTGGATAGTTCGAATATTTCGTAGGCCTCGGCAGCAGTCAGGTCGGTTATCGCCAGAAAGTCCTTACGCACAAAAGCCTCCTTCTCGCGGGGTAAGAATGTTCGCTTAGCATCTATTTCTTGAGATCATCTGGAAAATAATTACAGGTTTTTAATCTTGTGGGTTAAAAAGTGCATTATATGTAAACGGGGCTAAAGCCCCACAAAATGGGAGTTGTTGCAATCCAATCCCCGCCATAAATGACGGGGCTATGCTTTTATTCTTAGATACTTAATAGCCACGTCCTTTTAAGGCGTGGACTCCATGGATCCTGACTCCCGAGGGGTCTTAACCCTTCTTGTTCTTTGCCAACAACCATTCAAATCCGATCATTGATAAGGCTTGTATGTTCACTAATTTCAATCTATTAGCACGTGTTATGACGATTGTTGTGTTACTAATCCTTAGATAAAGCTGTTTCTCACAATATATATCGGCTGAGATCCTGATCTTTTACAATGTCCTCTAAGGTGGTCTGGACAACCTCGGCAGTAACTTCGACCTTTTCCTCCCGTTCATCCGGAACCTTGAATAAGACATCTTCAAGTAGCGTGGTCATAATCGTGTGAAGCCGTCTCGCGCCGATGTTCTCGGTCCTATCATTCACCTCGGTAGAATACCTGGCAATTTCCTTAATACCCGAAGGCTTAAAGGCCAACTTGACACCCTCCGTCTTGAGCAGTGCTGCATATTGCTTGGTGAGTGCATTCTCCGGTTCGGTGAGGATTCGCTCAAAATCTTCATTGGTCAAGCTCTGCAACTCGACCCGAATCGGAAATCGTCCCTGCAGCTCCGGAATCAGGTCCGAAGGTTTTGAATGATGGAAAGCACCTGAAGCAATAAACAGGACATGATCCGTCTTAACCATGCCATACTTGGTGACAACATTTGTGCCTTCAACCACAGGAAGAAGATCGCGCTGCACACCTTCTCTCGACACATCCGGCCCTACTTTGGAATGCTCGCCGGCAATTTTATCTATTTCATCCAGGAAAACGATGCCGGAGTTTTCCGCGCGGTCAATCGCCTCGCGTACCACTTCATCGATGTCGATCAGTTTCTGCGCCTCTTCTTGCTCAAGAAGCCTACGCGCCTCTTCGACGGACATTCTGCGTTTCTTATATTTCTTGGGCATCATCCCACCGAATATCTCCTGGAGATTCATGCCCATGTCTTCCACGCCCATGGGAGAAATCACCTGCATCATCGGGAAGGAATCTTTTGGCACATCAATCTCAACCTGCCGGGCTTCGAACTTCCCTTTCCGCAATAGACCCCTGATCTTTTCACGGGTCTCCTTATAGGTATCTTCTTCCTGTTTAGACGGTCCCAGGTCCGGTTCAGTCTTTGCCAACTCTTCACTTGGGTTTGAGCTTCGACTTTTCCTTGCCGGAAGAAGCAAATCCAGAAGCCTTTCCTCAGCCATTTCCTGGGCTTTTTCCTGCACGGCTTGTGTTTTCTCATTCTTGACAATATTCACTGAGATGTCTACAAGATCTCGAATAATGGAATCCACGTCCCGGCCAACATAACCGACTTCGGTAAACTTGGAGGCCTCAACTTTGACAAATGGTGCATTTGTTAATCTCGCCAGACGCCGGGCAATTTCCGTTTTGCCAACCCCGGTAGGTCCGATCATGATGATATTATTGGGCATGATTTCTTCACGCAGCTCTTCCGGGACCTGCAGCCTGCGCCATCGATTTCGCAGTGCTATGGCGACTGATTTTTTTGCTTTATGCTGCCCGATGATATACTTGTCCAATTCAACCACAATTTGTCTGGGGGTCAGTTCCTGCATGAAAGATCCTTTAGCTCAGCGATTCTATCGTCAGATTGTCGTTAGTATAAATGCAGATACTCGCAGTAATCTTGAGGGCCTTTTCCACGATTTCCTTTGCGCTCAGATTGGTACTCTCAATTAATGCACGAGCCGCTGCCAGGGCATAGGCCCCCCCTGAGCCGATGGCAAGGATATTGTCGTCAGGTTCGATTACATCTCCCGTTCCGGAAATAATCAACGCGTGCTCTTTATTGAGGATGGCTAGCAGGGCCTCCAACCTGCGTAGGTACTTGTCCGTCCGCCATTCTTTGGCAAGCTCCACCGCTGCGCGATCCAGATTCCCGCTAAACCGTTCCAAATTGGCCTCAAACTTCTCGAAAAGCGTAAACGCGTCAGCAGCAGCTCCGGCAAACCCTGCCAGGACGGTATCGTTATGCACCCTGCGTATTTTGCGTGCACTGCTTTTCATGATCGTTTGATTTAGAGTTACCTGGCCATCTCCGCCAATAGCTACCTGTCCATCCTTGCGGATTCCAAGAATCGTCGTGGAACGGATTTTTTGCACACTGTTTGGCATTTTACCTGCCCCGCATGCTTTTCAAATACTTGAGATAGTCGCTGTCGGTGTTCAAAATCAGCGTCGAATTCTGAATCATTGTACTCTTGTAGGTTTCGAGAGTCTGTATGAATGAGTAGAAATCGGGGTCCCGGTTATATGCATTTGCATAAATCCTTGTAGCCTCCGCATCGCCATCACCCTTTACCTCCTGCGCCGTGCGATAAGCTTGCGAGGTAATAATTTGGAATTCCTTCTCCCTTTCACCGTCGATCTCTGCCTTTCTGCCTTCGCCTTCCGAGCGATATTTTTCGGCGATTCGCTTGCGCTCCGAGATCATGCGTTCATAGACCTTTCGCCTGACGTCTTCTCTGTAATTTATCCTCTTGATCCGCACGTCCAGAAGTTCGACGCCGAATTGGGCCATATTCTCTTGAGCCTTCTCCAAAATGAGGTCTGTGATTTGATCCCGGCCCTTTTCAATCGCCAACCCGGCGCCTTCAATTCCAAGACCCTCTTGTTCCTCTATGGTGGTTTCCATTTCTCGATTGGAATTTCTCACGGCTTCGATCAGAAGATTTTCGGAGATGAAGTTGCGTGTGGCGCTGTCAATGATGTCATCCAGACGGCTCTGGGCGTTTCTCTCATTGTTGACAGACTGATAGAATTTGAGCGGATCAATAATTCGCCAGCGGCCGAAGGTGTCTACCCAAATATATCGCTTGTCCGAAGTCGGAACCTCATTCGCATCGCCATCCCACTCCAGCACACGTTTTTCGAAAGTCTTCACATCTTGTATGAAAGGGATCTTGAAATACAATCCCGCTTTTTGAATAGGTTCTCCAACAGGTTTGCCAAACTGAAGAATGATGACCTGCTCGGTTTCATCTACAGTAAAAGTGGCGGCTACTAAAAGAATCAATAGCAGAAAAGCAACGACTATTCCTACAATTCTTGAGCGTCTCATTGTCCCACCTCCTTCTTTTGCAATTGAAGAAGAGGAATTAGACCGGTCAGCTCTTCATCAACAACGTAGATATTCTCTAATTTGGGCAGTATCTCTTGCATGGTTTCAAGATAGAGCCTGCGACGTGTCACGTCTCTGGCTTTGTTGTACTCGGCCCAGACGGCCAGGAACTTTTTGGCATCCCCTTGCGCCCTGTTGGTTCGATTGGTCGCATAGCCTTCAGCCTGCCGAATGGTTTGTTCGGCCTGGCCCCTGGCCTGGGGAATAACTTTATTGTAAGCTTCCAATGCTTCGTTAATGATTCGCTCTTTTTCCTGCCTGGCCTCATTAACCTCGTTGAAAGCCTGCTGTACCGGCGCAGGCGGATTTACGTCCTGCAACTTAATTGTTCTAACCTCGACACCGGTCTCGATTTCATCCAGGAGTCCCTGAGTTAGCAATTGAGCCTGTGCCTCGATATCCTGACGACTCAGCACAATGACTTCGTCTACGCTATTGTCTCCAACGACCTGCCGCATTATGGACTCGGAAACATCTCGAAGCGTCTCCCGAACATTGCGAACGTTAAACAAGTAGGCCGCTGGATCCTTAATGCGATATTGCACAATCCATTCCACGTCGGCAGAATTCAAGTCGCCGGTAAGCATCAGGGATTCTTCGGGATAATCCCGGCCCGAATACTGGGTTCTTACGCCATCCTCAATGGTTCTGTATCCGAATTCTTCTTTCTTTACTTCCAGAATCTTGACTTTCTTTACTGTTTCAACGTTAAACGGGAACTTGAGATGAAGCCCCGGTTCGGCTGTTCGGGTGTATTTGCCAAATCGCTGAATTACCCCGACTTCGTCTGCCGCCACCTTATAAAAAGCCTAAATAATAAGCCAAAGCGCCAGGATACCCACGACGCCTGCAACAATCCAGGACTTTGGGAATTCCGGCACCTCGATTTCGGCATCCCCCACAACAATTCTCCTTTTTTTCATAACAATTCACTCCTTTCTGGTTATATTTGACGCCGCATCCTGGCAACCGGAATTTTCATCTGCTCCCGGTATTTTGCCACCGTACGGCGTGCTATTGGGTAGCCTTCCTCCTCCAGTATTTTGACAATGGTTTGATCGTTCAGAGGCTTGGTTGAATCCTCGTTATCGATAATCTTATGAATGAGGTCCTTAATCTTCTTATTGGATACTTCTTCTCCGTCGCTGGTTGTCATCCTCTCAGTGAAGAAATACTTGAGCTCGAATACGCCAAAATCGGTCTGGACATATTTCCCATTCGTGACGCGACTGATAGTCGAGATATCCATGTTGATATACTCGGCAATATCTTTTAGTATCATGGGCTTAAGCAATCCGGGACCCTTTTCAAAAAAATCATGCTGTTTTTCCACGATGGCAGACATAACCCTGAAGATTGTTGCCCTGCGCTGATGGATGGAATTGATTAGCCAACGAGCCGATTCCAATCGCTTCCGAATGAAGCTTTTAACCTCGGAGGGTACCTTCTTGGAGTTTGCAAGCATTTGCCGGTAACCTTTGTTAATTCGCAGGGCTGGGATGTTTGAATCATTTAGAGATACCACAAATTCATCGTCTACTCTCTCCACAATCACGTCCGGTGTCACATAATTCTGGTCTTGGGAAATATACCCTTCCCCGGGCTTTGGATTGAGCTTGCCAATTTCGGCCAAGGCTTCCTTCAATTCTTCCAGGGAAACTTCCAATTTTTTGGAGATCTTCTCAAAGCGCTTATTCTTGAAATCTTCAAAATGGTCTATCAGGATTTCTTTCGCAAGATCGTTTCCCCTCTTCTCGCCAAGCTGTATCAAGAGACACTCACGAAGATCCCGGGCGGCGATTCCAACCGGTTCTAAACTCTGGATGATCTTCAGTGCTTTTTCAACCTCTTCCACCGTGACTTCCAGATTCAATGCTATCTCCCCCAGGTCGACTTTGAGATATCCATCTTCGTCTATGTTCCATATGATATATTCACCAATCATGATTTCCTGTTCAGAAATAGCAGGAATGATGTGAAGCTGCTCCAGGAGGTGCTCTGATAACGTCACACGGCTCACGTTGGGCCGCTCGTAATCCTCAACGTTTGGATCCCTGGGAATCTTGAATTCATACTCCTCGTCGTCGACTAAAAGGTCCCAGTCAATCTCGCCGTCATTGTCCTCATCTTTTTCGTCCTTGCCTTCCTCTTCCTTTTCTTTTGGGTTTTCCGGCTGCTCCTGCTCAAGGGTCAATTCGACTTCTTCCTCTTCCTCCGTCTCATCCTCAAGAATTTCCTCCAGGAGCGGATTCTCCTGCAATTCCAGCTTGATACGCTGCTCGAGGCTGAGCAT
>JAUXJX010000098.1 GCA_030624545.1 Bacteroidota bacterium
GCCGTCAAAATCTTCGTCATGACCTCAGCGCGGGCCTAACCGTAGCCTTCGTTGCTCTGCCCCAGTGCATGGCCTGTGCACTCATTGCCGGCGTCGATCCCCAATATGGTCTGTATGCCTTCATGGTGGGATCCATTGTGGGAGCGTTATTCGGGTCTTCCCGCCATCTGCAGACGGGTCCAACCAACGCCACTTCAATTGTGGTCGCCAGCACCCTGGCAATTTATCTCGGCCAAGACAACTTCATGGGTTTGGTCTTTCTGCTTGGGTTGCTGTCTGGCTTTATCCAGTTGGCTGCAGGTCTCCTGAGGCTGGGTAATCTGACCCAATTTATTTCACGATCCGTGCGAGTCGGGTTCATTGCAGGAGCCGCCCTCTGGATAGCGGCGAATCAATTGCCGAATCTTTTGGGAGTGCCAAGAGAAATCCACAACTCAGTTTTCGATGAACTGTGGTACGTATTTCAAAACCTCGGCAATACTCAGCTCCACGTCCTTTTGCTCGGTATCGGCACTATCCTGGTTGCCCTGTTCATGAATAGAATCAGTCCTAAGTCCTCAACCGGGATTCCATTACTGCCATCTTATCTCATCGCCATTCTTGCCGCCGCGTCAATGGTGTCAATTTTCGGTCTGGATGCCAGGGGGGTCAGGATCGTGGGGGACATCTCGGGAACACTGCCAACCTTCAGTTTGCCGGTGCTGAATTTGGATGTCGTTCGGATGCTTATGCCCGGGGCCATCGCAATTGCCCTGATCGGATTTGCCGAATCTACCTCTGCCGCCAAAACGGTTGCCTCCTTTGCCGGCGACAAACTAGACTTGGATCGGGATTTCATCGGACAAGGACTGGCAAAAATATTCTCCTCCTTTCTACGCGGCATCCCTGTATCGGGATCACTGACAAGAACCGTGCTCTGCTACCGCGCGGGAGCGGCGACAAAGTTCGCGAACGTATTCGCCGGTATTCTGTTCTTGCTCATCGTTCTTTTCTTCAGCCCAATTGTGAAATACATCCCACTGGCGGGGCTGGCCGGTATCGTCATGATTATCGCCGCAAATATGATTGATTGGCAATATGTCAAACTGGCCTTTCGCTCGACAAAGTCGGATGCATTGGCAATGATCGCAACATTTGTCTCAGCGCTTATGTTGCCCCTGGACACAGCCATCTACATCGGCGTCGGTCTTTCTTTGGCTCTATTTCTGCGAATGGCAAGCACTCCGCATATCATTGAGCTGAATTTCGACGAAGAGGCGGGTTTTCATGAACTAGCGGATGCCAAAAAACGTTCCATTCCGGAGCTTTCCATCGTACACGTCGAGGGCGACATATTCTTTGGCGGCGCTGATTTTATGGAAGATGAGATCCAAAAGATTGCCCGGCGGGATGATCTAAAAGTTTTGATTCTTCGATTGAAACGCGCATTTAGTGTGGATGCTTCAACCATAATGGCCTTGAAGAAGATACACGCCGAACTCAAAAAACAGAATAAGCTGCTTCTCATTTCAGGAACGACCAAAGAATTGAGCGAGATTTTTCACCGCTCAGGCCTCGATCATGTCATCGGTGAGGAAAATATTCTGTGTTCCGGCAAGACCATTCTGAAATCTACTCATGCTGCGGTTGCACATGCTCTTGAATATCTCAACAGGGAACACGGAATGAGCTATGAGGTTTCAATGCCTGATACGGCCCGGCGAGATAGTGGTCAGAATGATGAATAGCCGTATTCATTTCCGTGGCAATGAGGCGGATGCCTAATTTGGCTGACAAAAAACTCAGAGATGGAACCGCCGCAATTATTGCCGGCGGCAAGAGCTCACGCTTTGGCGAGCCAAAAGCCCTGGCCCGATTTCAGTCCCGCGAGCTAGTCGACTATGCAATTGATTTGGCGAGATCAATAAGCAATCATCGGATTCTCATTTATGGCGAAGAGAACATCTTCGCGAAAAAGAACGTTGAGTGCATTCCCGACCTTATCCCCAATTTCGGACCGCTTGGCGGGATCTATACTGCATTAAAGCATGCAGCAACGCCCTGGATTGCCGCACTGCCGTGCGACATGCCATACCTGGCTCCCGAAGTCTACGAGACACTGGCGCTGTACCGTTCCGAAAATCGGCCAATCGTCGCCGTATCTCATAAAGGCGTTGAATCGATTGTGTCGATCTGGCCGAAGTCACTTGCCGGTAGAATTGAAGACACCCTTCGGGAAGGGAAACTTGCCATTCACACTGTCTTAGGCGAATTCGAAGCAGTTGAAACCGTTCTTCCGGAAGTCATGCCGAATTATCAGGAGAAGTGGTTTCTCAATATCAACTAACTGGAGGATCTACAATAAGCTGCCTCATCTTTCGGTGAGCGATGATTCAAGTGTCACAGATCTTGGAAACAAAGAGCCATCCGGATCAGATATTTGCAGCCATGGTCTAATGAAAATCATGTGGATTTGGATAGGCAAGTCCAATCTGATAAAACCGACACAAAAAAAAGCCCCGCATCCAAATGAGACGCGGGGCGTCGCTATCCTGTCAAGCTGTGAACCCCGTCACGACCCGATTTGCTTGGAATCATAGTCAAGAACGATTGCCCGAATGATGTGCTTTAGCGCCGGATCCTTTTCAAACCTCAAACTTGTCCTTAGAAGGCCCATTGCCCACTCATCCTGAGTTTTGTGCAATGCTGCCAAAGCCATTCGACGGTACCTCATGTCCTTTTCGTTACGATACGTTCTCATCAGGCAGAATACTGCATTCCTGTCCAATTTCAACCTATCGCCGTATTGGATGATTAGCTGCATCGCCGATTGCCGTACACCATAATTTGACGAGGCTAGATTTTCTTCCAAATTCCTGCGAAAGGTTTCCCAAATGGGATCACCTACCTCATCGCCCTTCAAGCCTAACTCTCTGCTGTACTGATTCAAAAGTAGCAGCGCCGACTCGCGGACTCCATGATTGGAAGAGGCCAGATTGCTCAACAGATTTTCTCTGAATGAGTCCCATTTGGCCTCTTTGCTCTGCGCTCTTGCTTGATTCCCGCCCAAAAAGCCAAGGCACACAGCGAATAGGGCAAGACATAACATGACGCGTCTCATAGCAGTGCCCTCCTCTATTGGTTATGGGTAGTTATGAATGGTTAGTTATGATATGCGTTACGAGGCTGTCTATGATCTCGTTGCAGGAAATGTTCCCATCATATGTTGTTTTCTTCAGCACACCTCTGAACGAGATTAATCCCCATGAGATGTGGGTCGTCCGCATTGATGGAGATTGAAACGCCTGCGTCGTAGTCTTGTCTTATTCATCTCCAGTGTTTCTCTGGTGAGGGCCCGGCGTGGGTGAAAACTTCTTTAGCCACGGACTCACACGGATTTTCACTGATATGGAAATGCGAGTCAAGCTCACTGATCAAAAAGCGGATACTTAGAAATGCTAAATCCAGCAAAGATACCGAGCCCATTTTCGATATTGTTGTAGACCTGAATCGGTGTTGCGAATGGATTGTCCTCGTTATTCTCCTGGAATTCGGTCGCCTTCATGTACTTGTAGTAGGACTCGGTCACTGACAAAAGCACAACATACATCTGCCGCATGGGATCGGTCCCGAACGGATAAGCACGCAATTTCAGACTATAATTTTTGCCTGAAATGAGTGAATCATCGAAGAGCGCTGCATCCATGTCAACGTCACCCAATTCCTGGAAAATCAGGTCGTCTGATTCCATCCAAACCGGGAGTAGCCTTTTGCTGCCCATTGCGACCGGCGATAGCACCAGAACCTGGTAATAATTCTTAATCTCCGGCGGGTCTGAAAAATGAAATGTGAGTTTGAAAGGACTGGATGTGATATCGACGTCGACCGATTGGATTGGCACCGGTACGGGAACAAAGTCGGATGCTTCGATCGGGTCAAAACCGGGGGCCGTGGCCTTTAGAGTGTAGGTACCCCCAGGTCTGGGTGTCTTGTTTGTCCTTGCGCGATACATGGCTCCGCCAACATGGGTCAGTAATGCGACAAGGTTCTCGCCATCCATGATTCTCACGCTTGCATTTGAGACGGCCTCAATGGGGTCTCTGTCAAGGCTGCTTTTGCTTTTGTATAGCCGCACTTGCCACACGCTATCAGGATTGAAGAGACTATTTGCGACCAGGACAGGTCTGTTCTCCGGCAAGTCGACGTCTACAATGGTCTCACAGCCATAGCTTGCGAACAACATTGACAGGATTAGCGTTGTTCGTACCGTCCGAACTAAGGTAGTTTGCTTTCTTAACATCTTTGTTGAATCTACGTAAGGTGCTGTTTTTTTAAAAGATTCCCAAATGACATTAGTTGGCTTTGTTCTTATATCAGTGAAAATCCGTGTTAATCCGTGGTTAGATTGATTTTCATACGGTCCGGTAATCCTCAGAACCCAAAACTAAAACTCACCGCGGGAATGATTGGAAACAGGCTCGCTTGTTTTACAACCGGATTACCTACTCTGTCCTTCGAGAAGAAGTAGAAGAAAGGATTCTTCCGGCTGTAAGCATTGTAAATGCCAATTGTCCATACCTTTTCCCGAATGCCTCTTCGTTTTATGAACCGGATTGTAAGATCCAGGCGATGATAGGCTCGCATGCGAACGCTGTTTTTTTCGGGATAATAATCAACTTCATTAAAAAAGTAACCATAAAAACGATCGACCAGACTCGCAGATGGGTAGGTGGCAACAGGCAACGATATCGCATTTCCTGTGCCATATACCCAGGTTCCTGACAGTTCGACGCCCTTTGATAGTTGACGATTAAATACCAGGGCAATATCATGGCGCCGGTCGTAACGGTACGAAAAGCGCTTGCCAAGATTCAGGCCCTCAAAGTGCCTGTCGGTCCAGGAGATGGTGTAGCCAAGCCAGCCAGTGGTACGGCCGGATTTCTTCTGCACAAAGAGTTCCACACCATACGAACGCCCCGAACCCACTTCGACCTTGTTTTGCCAGTCGGTGTCCAGCCCAAGAAAGTCCGCACCCTCCTTGTACCCGATCAGGTTGTCCATGGTCTTATGGTAGCTTTCCACGCTGAGCTCATATTTGTTGTCTTTCAGCGATCGAGCCAGACCGAAGGCAATCTGTCTGCTCTCCTGAGGCTTGATTCTGTCTGTGGACGGTACCCACAAGTCAGTCGGCATCCCGATTCCGGAATTGGAGAGCAGATGAATGTACTGGGTCATGGTGGCGTACGATGATTTAAGCGCCCAACCGCCCAGCAAGAACCTTGCGGTCAAACGGGGTTCGGCAGATAGGTACTGCCGGCCGTTGATCGAAAACATCGACCCGTGAATCCCTGCGTTGACTTTTAGTCTATCACTAAGCTTAAGATTGTCCTCCAAGTATAGGCTCGCTTCGATTGCGCTTTGCTCCTGAGTTGGCGCAATCAGTGTATCCAGCGCACTGATATCCAGACCGGCGGTCTTAAATTGCGCTGCTCCCGGACTGAATTTGTGCGTCGTGGCTGCTCCACCGAACTTAATAGAATGGCTCGGATTGGGGAGGAAGTCGAAGTCAAGACGGGCGCTCCAATCTTCGATTCCGGAAATGTATTTGAGCAGGTAGGATTCCGTTAAGTTGCCGCGTTGTTTGGACTCCTCTTCGACCTCAACGGTGAACCGATACTTGCTGTAAATCAAAGTGGTGTTGCTGAACAGCTTTTTGGTGATGAGGTTATTCCAGCGCAGGGTAGAAGTAATATTCCCCCACCTTAAGTTGCCGTTTTCCTGTGACGTTTCTGCGCCATAGGTTTCTTTGTTTCGGAAGTAAAATTTGTCCAGGCCTGCATAAAGACTCAAGTAGAGTCGATTCTTGCTCGAAACTGTATGGTTCACTTTCGCATTCAGATCGGTGAAGTAGTATCCACCACTATCGTCCCCTTTGAGGAACGGTTTCATCATAAGATCAGCATACGTCCGCCTTGCCGATATGATGTATGAGGATTTGCCTTTTTTGAGCGGCCCTTCGAGCATGACTCGCGACGCAACCAGCCCGACTGTGGCCTGGCCGTTGAATTCCTGGTTATTGCCCTCCTTCATATTGATCTCAACCACAGATGACAGCCGGCCGCCGAATCTGGCCGGAAAGCCCCCCTTTGTGAGCTTGATGTTTTTCACAGCATCGGAGTTGAATACGGAAAAGAAGCCAAAAAGGTGGGATGCATTATAGACAGGCGCCCCATCGAGCAAAATCAGGTTTTGGTCCGGTGAGCCGCCACGAACGTAGAGCCCGCTGCTGCCCTCGGTTCCGGATTGCACTCCAGGCAGCAGTTGGATCGATTTGATCACATCCACTTCTCCAAGCAGCGCCGGAACCATTTTGAGCTGCCTGATTGGAATCTCAATGGTGCTCATGGCTGTCTTCTGCTCGATGGTCTCCACATTCTCGGCAACTACCGTCACGCTGCCAATATCGATGGCCCTCGGGGTCAGTTCAATGTTAAGCTCGTAATCCTGTCCAGTGGCGAGCTGCCTCTGCCAGCGTTCATAGCCGATGTGCGATACCACCAGCATGACGGAATCTGTTATCATACTCCTAAGCGTCAAACTAAAGAAACCGTAGACATTGGTTGTGGTGCCGACTAAAAGATCCGGATCGTAGACGTTTACCCCGATTAATCTCTCGCCTGTTTTGCTGTCCTGGACGTAGCCGCTTAAGGTGAATTCCTGGGCGAATGCCGGGCGCAAAAGGGCGAGGCTGATGAAGATGATAAATGTAAGAATTCGCATGATGATTTTCTGGAAGCTGTTGATATGGTTATACGCAAACTGCACGAAAGCGTTGTAGAAAAAGTAGTGGTTTTTGATGTGGCGCTATTTTGGCGAGATTTTGTGTTGTGGAAGTGGGGGGGCAGCCTGTGTTGGCTAACTCTCAAGTGGCGGTTAAGATTCGGCCAGTATATTCGTGGGCCCCGGAATCTGCAGGAAATGACGCCCGGATCGATTGAACCTGAGATTTGATGTAGAATCTTTCATCCGAGTTTTCTCAAAATGATTGAATTGTTCCTAAC
>JAUXJX010000543.1 GCA_030624545.1 Bacteroidota bacterium
GTCAGCTACTTTTTGTCGAACGTATAAGTATGGCATGGGCCTATACTCCTATATGAGTTGATCCTTTCATCAGCGGATTCTTGATTTATCATTTGGCGACATGGAGGTCGTGAAGTTTACTTCATCATACACCCGTCCTTAAACGTTTTCAGGAATTACTCCTCATGAAGTTCTCCAAATTGCTGCAGCGATGCAATCTGGATATTTCTAAGTTTAGGGGATAACTTCATCCTTCATATGCGAAATCAGGGACTCGCATAACCGCCGTGTGATTTTCATCATCGAAGCTTCTTCCCGGTCGATACCATAAACTGTCAGGGGAAAATTCAATGGCTTTTGTATCTTCCAAATCTCTTCGTGCCGATCAGGCGGAAATATTTTGGCTGGATCACCAACAGCTACCCAACCAATCGGAACCGTTTTACCTGCCGCCAAATGCGATTTAAGATGAACAACACCGTTTATTCTCACTTCCGAGCCTCTGCCCAAATGCGCTCCGTGAAAAACAGCAGCACCCGTAGCGACAAAGACTTCATCTTCAAACGTACATCCCACAATATGGGCATTGGGTCCCACAAGACAATAATTCGCGATTGAGGTAGAATGCGCAGAATTACTACGAATCACAGCATTCTCAAGAATAATGCACTGTTTGCCGATTTTGATGTAGCCTCCCTCCGCAATAATACTGGCGCCATGCATCACACGGCAATTCGGACCAATTGTTACATCCCCACAAATAGTGGCCGTTGGCGCGACATAGGCCGACGGCTCAATGTTGGGTTTCTTACCGGCATGGGATATAATCACTTCAGTTCTCCTTGTTTACGAGCATAAAGATGCCCAAACAGCAGTGGCAATTATGAAAACGCGAATATGGTGACCGAGTTTTATAACTTGCTCCCATAGTATTCTATGTCTGGGCCTTGCGTTTTTCAGGCAAAGCAAGCGTTAGTGCCAGTAGAAAGAGAATCCGAATACCGGGTGCTGCTCCATGTCCTCGAGTAGTCCCCTTGGCTCCGCCCAGCCTCGCAGCTTGTGCCAGGCCTCGGGCTCAGGGCTTTCGCCGATCGTCTGCACACTGGCAATGCGCATCGGCTCCAGTCTTTCGATGCGAACGTTGACTTCATCAATTGTACGTTATCCTCATGTTTTTCTCTGCGAAAAACAGTCGTAGCAATGATGGTGTTATCACGATTTCTTGGACTTTTTCACCTGGTAGCGAATAATGGTTAAATACTTCTCCGGATCTCCCTTACCGTACATCGTGGGGCCTTTAATGTATTCTTCTTCATGGTCGCCGGCGATCTCATATCCCTGTTTTTCCACGAAATCCTTTAGCCGTCTGACTGTAGGTTCTTCTTTGTTGTAAGGCCCGACATGGAGAATCTCTACGACCTCGCCATATTCCCAGACTACCAATGAAGCCTTCAGACCCTCTTGCGCTTCATGTTTCGGTAGCTCCGTTATTGTCTCAGGAACCGGTAGGGCATAGAAGCCGGTCCATTCTGATTTTACCGAATCCAGCGATACCGGCCAGCGGGCGCGCGGCGCCGATTGCATCGGACCTTTCGGCGTCTCTTTCATGCTGTAGTAAAGCTGGAACAACAAGCCAAATGCCTTTCCACCGATCACGTTCGGATCGCCTTTGGCCTCGACGACAAGCATCTTCTGATCTTCCTTTGTAGATATCTTGGGTTCTTTGAGATGCTCAAATTTGGACAAGGTTTGGCCCTGCACATTAGAAAACGGACAGATTATAGCAAATGCCACAAGGACGATTACGATTCGCGCTGCCTTCATCGGACATCCCTCCCATATTGAGTTTGAGAATAGTCTGTTTCCCTGAAAAGCCAATCAAAGGTCGGTGTTTTCCAATCCATTTGCGGATTTGATGCCCAGTCCATGGGTACTCCATTTGCGTCATTGCAGTGGGCCCTTGAAACGAGAAAGGGTGTGATTAGAAAAATGTACGGGGCAGGGAAGGTGCTTCTATCTTTGAGGCGGAGAATCATCCCGAATGAGGCCGATTTGCCAATCGTATCTTTCTGCTGCAGCGATTTTGGCTCCATGTGAAAACGGAGTCCCAGGCTCATCCTGACAATAGCCATGTGCGACTCTGAAACTGGCCAGGTCTTTGTATGCCGCCAGGATTTTTGCTGTTTGACAATAAATTATGCAAGGCCGTCAGGCAAATCCAACGATCTTGGCATCTCGCCGCCCGGATGAAAAAATGGGGCCCATTTGGTTTGAGCGTAGCCGAAGGGTCAAGTCAGAGGCCCCATTAGGCAAATTCAATATGAGGCTGACGCCGCTGTCTTGCTGCGAGGCAGTTCGGTCATTCTATCGGCGGGCCAGTCGACTCGCTGGCAGAAGCGGCTCGGTTAGGCCCCACAATCTCTATTCACTTCACAACTGAGCGGCCTGTGGCCTTTGGTTTCCTTGTTGCGCGGGGTTTGCTGGTCCTTTTACCGGTCTGCTTCACCGTCTTTTTTGCGCCCTTATTTTCCTCTTTCCTGCCGGGCTTGCTCTCTGCCTTGGACTCGGGAGCTTTCTCACCAACAAGACGATACAGTCCTTTGCCAACTCGCTTTATAGATTTCTCTTTACGCAAAACCATGCTCACAC
>JAUXJX010000057.1 GCA_030624545.1 Bacteroidota bacterium
GCCAAAGACAGTGTAGATAATAAAGAGAATGAAGAAGACAAAGCCGAGCCGGATATAGACCTCATCCCGGTGGAAACCACCACCGTTACGCGAGGGGAAATTGCTTCTTATCTGCTGTTCAGCTCCAATCTCGAAACGGAAAAGATGACTGACGTCTTTTCCCGGGTGCAAGGCCTGGTGGAAAAGATCTTTCTGGAGGAAGGCGACTATGTAGCCAAAGACCAGATTTTGCTCCAGTTGGAGGCGGATGAGTACATCCTCGCCGAAGAGCGGGCCAAGGTCGATTACGAGAAGCAGAAAAGCGCCTCTGAGCGCGCACAGGCAATGTATGACAAAAAGCTGCTAAGTAAGGAGGAATTCGAACAAGCGAAATATACCTCGGAAGGGGCCCGCATTGCCTGGGAGCAAGCAAAACTCAATCTCAAATATACCCGGATTACCGCGCCCATTGCCGGTGTGATCGGCGAAAGGCTCTGCCGCGAAGGGGACCGGATTCAGCCTTCTGACAAGATGTTCAGCGTCATCAATTCAGATGAAATGATCGCCGTGGTTCACATCCCCGAAAAGGAGATTGGTGTCATTCAAAAGGGTCAGCGGGCCTATGTCTATTCGGATCATCTTCAGGGACAGCAATTTACGGGCTGGATAAAAAGGGTGAGCCCGGTGGTCGATCCTCAAAGCGGCACATTTAAAGTTACCATCGGCGTGAGAAACGTGAGCAATAAGCTCCGTCCCGGCATGTTCGTCAATGCCCGCATTGTGACTAGCACGCACAAAAATGCGGTTCTGGTGCCGAAAACCGCCATCATTTATGAGAATGAATTCATGAATGTTTTTGTCGTTCGGGACAGCGTTGCGCATAAAATTAGATTGTCTGTAGGATTTCAGAATCACGAAAAAATAGAATCGCTTACCGAACTTGACGAAGGTGACAAGATTATCGTGGTCGGGCAGGCGGGTTTGAAGGACCAGACCAAGGTGAAGATTGTTTCGGAGCGGGAATCGAATATTTGAGTTTAGGGCGACGACCAATAATGTCATTCCCGAGTGCTTTAATCGGGAATCCAGACATATGCAGTAGTGGATTCCCGCCCCTGCCTGCGCAGGGACACGACAAAAACACGCGGGAATGACAGGTAAGGAAAGAGTAACCAATGGAAGAATCAAAACAATCTAGAATAGGCGATATAAAAAGACAGGTCGGGGACTTCTTCAGGTTCACGACGGAACGGCCGGTGGCGATCCTGATGGTGGCAATCGGCGTCGCTGTATTCGGCTGGATTTCCTACGAGCAGTTGCCGCTCAACCTGATGCCGGATATCACCTATCCATCCCTGACTGTCCGAACCGAATATCCAGGCACCGCGCCGGAAGAGGTCGAGACGCAGGTCTCGCGGCCGGTGGAACAGGCCCTGGGTGTCGTGGATAATTTGGTCGGCATCAGCTCCATTTCCAAGGCGGGGCAATCTGATGTAAAACTCGAGTACAGCTGGGATACGGACATGAATTCGGCGGCGGCAGAGGTGCGCGAGAAGCTGGATCAAGTCTTCCTGCCCGATGATGCCAAACGGCCCATGATCCTCCGCTATGATCCATCCCTCGATCCGATCATGCGGCTTGGATTATATGGAGAGGCATCCCTGGTCTACCTGCGTTATCTCGCGGACGAGGACCTTAAACGCAAACTGGAAACCATCGATGGAGTGGCGGCGGTCAAGGTTAAAGGCGGTCTGGAAGAAGAAATCCGGGTCGAGCTTCACGAGCAAAAACTGACTCTCATCGGCATCAATATCCAGCAGGTCAGAAACCGTCTGGCACAAGAGAACGTCAACCTGGCCGGCGGCAATCTCAAGGAAGGCCAGACCGAATACATCGTCCGCACCTTGAACGAATTTCGGGATGTTGACGAAATTGCCGAAGTTGTGATCGGCACCTGGAACAGCACAGAAATCAAGATCAAGGACGTTGCGGATGTAAGACGCACCTTCAAAGAACGCAAGATCATCACGCGCATTGGCGGACACGAAAGCGTCGAAATCGAAGTCTATAAAGAGGCAGATGCGAACATCGTCGCGGTGGCAAAACGAGTAGAACAGCGAGTTTTCGGAACAGCGGACCAGCAGGCATTCGTCCGCAGATTGGAGGCCAAAGAATCCGAATCTGAGGAAGAAAAGAAAGAAGCGAAAGCCGATGAAGGAGGCGATCAAGGCGGACCCGGTCAAGAATTTCTCCTGCGTCAGATGACGGACTATATCGCCTACCAACTGCCAAGCGGCATCAACATTGAGACCCTGTCCGACCAATCCATATTCATTGAAAACTCTGTGAATGAGGTGAAGCGCACCGCCGTGATAGGTGGTATGCTGGCGGTTCTCGTGCTTTTTGTCTTCCTGCGAAACCTGACCGTTACTTTGATCGTCGGCATTTCCATTCCGGTTTCCATAATCGCCACCTTCGCGCCAATGAAGATTTTCGATGTGTCCCTCAACATCATGTCCCTCGGCGGACTGGCGCTCGGAATCGGTATGCTGGTGGATAACTCCATCGTGGTATTGGAGAGCATTGCCCGCTGTCGCGAGGAAGGAGACAACCTGATCCAGGCAACTATTCGCGGCGTTAGCGAGGTTGGCAGTGCGGTCTTCGCCTCTACTCTTACTACGGTAGCGGTGTTTTTCCCCATTGTTTTTGTCGAAGGCGTCGCCGGACAGGTTTTCGGGGACATGGCGCTCACGGTCGTATTTTCTCTGCTGGCTTCGTTGGCCGTTGCCCTTTTTCTCATTCCCATGTTGTCCTCGCGGGAAAGCGGAAGGTTTGTCTCCGGGGTCCAGCTAGGTGAGTTAATGAAACAGCATATCCTGAGCTTTTCCACCGAGCCGGAAATCACCGGCCTCATCCAGGGAGAGGCGGAGGGTAGCGCCATTAAGAAATTGCTGACCGGATTGCTGGTTTTGCTGAAAACCAATGGACAAATCATCCTCAAGATTCTCAGAACGTTTGCCGCCGTATTGCTTGCTTTTGTCAAATTTCTCGTGATGCCGATCATCTTGCTGGTCATGCCACTGTTCGCAATTTTGCGGCTAGTTGGAGTGATCAAATTCAAATTCAGCGATCAGGCTATTCGGGTTGCTCAAAACCCGGATTTCTGGCGAGTTCGGTTCGTCAAGGAGATATGGCCTACTTATCTCGTCAATACCTCCATGCCCGCTTTTTACCAGGATTTGGGTAGCATCTTCCGGCGAATCAAAGAAAGCCGCTGGAAAGGCAAGACCGGACGAGTTCTCTTGCTGCCATTGTCTCTCTTCTTTTATAGTGTGAAATACTTTTCCCAGATCCTGCTGGAATTCACATTCCGGCTCTTTCACTTTTTTGTGATGACCCTCGCAATCTTTTTCAAAGGGATTTTCATCCAATTGAAGCTGGTCTTTGCCATTCCTGCAATGCTGATTTTTACTGCATTCAACTGGTCATACGGAAAAATAGAGGCTGTCTATCCAAAGGTTCTGCGCTATTCGCTCAGCAATCGATACGCTACCCTATCCTCAGTTGCCCTGCTCGCAATTCTGGTAGCTTGGGTGATCGTTCCCAGGGTGGGCAGCGAGTTGATCCCCGAAGTGCACCAGGGAGAATTCAATATCGAAATTACCATGCCGGTCGGTACGCCGGTGGAGAGAACCGTCGAACGCAGTATCCCGGTTGAGGAATTCCTCATCAATGAAAAAGGGGTTGAGAAGGTGGCCATGGTGGCCGGCACAGACAAGACGGCCAACGCCAGCTCTGAGGAAGGAGAACATACCGCCAAACTGACGGTAAGAATGCGGCGCGCCAGCAGCGTTATCGTCCAGGAAGAAGAGCTCATCAAGAGGGTTCGGAGCCAGATGGCCAATTATTCCGGTATGCAATGGAAAATATCGCGCCCGGTAATCTTCAGCTTCAAAACGCCCGTTGAAATTGAAATTCATGGCTACAACCTGCAAAAGCTGCAGGAGATTTCCCAGAGACTTGAGGAAGATTTGAAGGCGATACCCGGCCTTTTCGATATTAAGTCCAATGTGCAACGTGGAAATCCTGAGGTTCAGATTATTTACAATCGTCCATTGCTGGCCCGGTACGGACTCAATATTTCTGAGGTAGCATCGATTGTTAGAAACAAAGTGCGTGGCGATGTTGCCACGGAATTCAAAGACCAGGATCGCAAGATCGATATTCTGGTGCGCCTACGCGACGAGGACAAGGAGAGTATCGAAAACCTGGGCCGCTTAGTTGTAAATCCCGATGGAGAAAAACCCATACGCCTGGAGGCGGTTGCCGCCATCCGGGTAAATGAGGGGCCGGCCGAAATTCGGCGGGTAGACCAGGAACGGACCGCCGTAATCACCGCGAATATCAGTGGACGGGATCTGCGCAGTGTTGGTGAAGACATTTATGCTTTGCTGCGCAACACCCAGATGCCGGATGAATTTAATTATGATCTCGCGGGCCAGAATAAGGAAATGGAGACGTCGCTGAATAGTCTGATGCTTGCGCTGGCCCTGGCTATCTTTCTGGTCTATATTGTCATGGCATCCCAGTTTGAGTCACTCGTTCATCCATTCGTGATCATCTTCACCATTCCGCTCGGTCTCATTGGAGTTTTCCTGGTTCTGTTCGTCCTCCAGATACCTCTCAGCATCGTCGTGTTTTTGGGTATGATCATGCTGGCGGGTATCGTGGTAAACAACGCTATTGTCTTGGTGGACTACATCAACAGGCTGCGGCACAAAGGCATGGAAAAGATGGAGGCGATCATTCAGGCGGGCAGGGTGCGTCTGCGGCCCATCATGATGACCACTGCCACAACGGTTCTGGGCCTCCTGCCCATGGCCATCGGGTTTGGCGATGGGGCGGAAATCCGGACCCCCATGGCGATCACTGTTATCGTTGGTCTGTTATCATCGACAGTTCTTACTTTGGTAGTAATCCCTACTGTGTATAGCCTCGTAGACCGCAGGGATTAGATTTGGCTTTGTGAATGTTAGTATCTTATTATGGCATGATTTTACTTCGTGTTACTTCGCGTTACTTCGTCGCTCGAAAAGAGTTTTGCCGCGAAGGTACACGAAGAAACACGAAGATTCGCGGCTAAACATGAGGAATAGGACATGACCAGATTGCGAGACAGCTTCCTGCCCCGATTTGCTATCAATCGCCCCATTACGGTTCTAATGTCACTACTTGCCCTGTTGGTTGTGGGCTACATCGCTTTTACCCAGATCGCGGTTGAATTGCTTCCAGCCGGCTTTACGCCTCCGTTTTTGGGAGTCTGGACGCCCTATCCCAATTCGAATCCGCAGGAGGTTGAAGAGCAGATCGCCAAGCGGATCGAGGAACAAGTCCGAACGATTAGCGGTGCACGGAGGGTGAATACGAGCAGCAGCAGCAGCGGCTGCTGGACTTTCATTGAATTCGCCCAGGAAACGGATATGGATCTGGCCTATGCCCAACTTCGAGACCGAATGGATCGAGTGCGACCGGAGCTGCCGGATGACATCGAGCGAATCTACCTGAGAAAATGGGATGAGGACGACGACCCCATTCTCTGGGTTGCCATGGCGGAATTGGAGCCCCACGCTGATCCTTATCTTCTCGTCGAGCAGCAGTTGCAAAAGCCGCTGGAAAGAGTGGACGGGGTGGCCAAGGTGGAAATCTGGGGTGCGGACGAAAAATCGATCCTGATTCACATCAATCAGGATAAAGTCAAAAGTTACAACGTCAATCTTTACGAGACCATTCAGCAGCTTCGCAATGACAACTTTTCCATTTCAAGTGGCTATGTAACGGAGGGCGGCCGGAAGATCTTCGTAAGATCCCTGGGCAAATTTAAAAGCCTGGAAGAGCTGCGAAACCTTCCGATTCGAGGAGCCAATCTGCGCTTGAAGGATGTCGCTGAAGTCAAGTACGATGTTCCCGAAATCCGCTGGAGTCAGAAGATAAACGGCAAGAAGGGAATCAGTATTGGAATCTTCAAGGAATCTTCAGCCAACACGGTCGAGCTTGGCGAGAAGCTAACAAAAATGTTCAATGAAGATTTCAAGAATAACCCGAAATTGGCCGGCTTGGACATGGAAATACTGTTCAACCAGGGCGAATTCATTCAGGAATCGATTGACAATCTCTTGAATACGGGTTTCTGGGGCGGGCTATTTGCCTTCTCCATTCTTTTTTTCTTCCTGAGAAGAGTGCGGATGACGATCATTGTAACTGTTGCGATTCCGCTGACGGTGCTGGTCACGCTGACCATCATGTACTTCGCAGGCTGGACCCTCAATCTGATCACCATGATGGGCCTCATGATCTCAGTAGGTATGGTAGTTGACAATTCCATTGTGGTATTGGAAAACATATACAGGAAGCGAGCTGAGGGTGTGACAAAAAAGCAGTCGGCGCTCTGGGGAACCAGTGAAGTTGCACTCGCCATCACACTTGCCACCCTGACTACCGTTGTTGTTTTTCTTCCGCTCATGCTTATGAACGATGATATCGGTTTTCGCTTTTATATGATTAGAATAGGTGCTCCGATTGTAGCATCGCTGGTGGCATCGCTCTTTGTCGCAATGGTTTTTATTCCCCTGGCGGCAACGCGCATAGCCAGCAAACGCGAGGTAAAAGAGGCAAGAATAATCACGAAGGCCAACGGCGTTTACCAAAGGATGCTTGGCTGGAGTTTAACACACCGCACCGAAATGTTCGTGATATTGATGTTGGTGATGGTTTCCATGCAGTTTGCTGCAAGCAATACCAAGAGCACAGACAGCTCAGAAGGCAACATCAATGACATTTCTTTAATTTTCGAAATGCCGGATAACTATACCATGGAAGATGCTGCCCGGCTTTTCAGTATTGTGGAAGATACAGTCAATGCAAAAGCCAAGCTGTATGGTGTGCGAACGATCGATTCCCGCCACAGCTACAATTGGGGATTCATGCGGGTCTTTCTCTATCCTCCTCCAAGGCGGGATTGGTATGAAGTGGTATACGACAATATTCGCAAGCAATTTGGCATTCTCCCGGGCGGCGTCATGGAACGGGCCGATGTTTTGGAGGACATCAAGAAGAGAATGCCTACCTTTCCCGGCGTAGAGTTTCGAACCTCCTGGCGGCACGGCGGCGGCGGTACTGACGACGCCTCCCTGTCGATTGTCCTTTACGGAGATGACACAAGCACCCTGGGAAATCTGGCAAAGGAGGTGGAAAGAAGGCTGCGCACATTAGACGAGATCATCAGCATTGAAACAGATCGTGAAAGAGGCAGTAACGAAATTCATCTCCACATCAAGAGAGAGCAGGCGAAGAAATATGGTATCTCGCCCGACGTGATTTCCGGAACCGTTCAATACGCCTTGCGCGGTATTCCGCTGCCCAAATACCACACGGAAGAAAAAGAGGTCGATGTCCACATCCAACTGCGCGAGGAAGACCGGCAGAATCTTTCGCAATTGAAGAACATGACCTTTTTCTCCCAAACCGGCAAGGAGATCCCGCTGGATGCAATTGCAGAATTCACCGTGCAGAAGGGTTTTGGAGAAATTCAGCGAAGGAACGGCAAGACCTATCTTCGCGTAAAGGCGAACTCCACCCAGGATGATATGAAAGCGCTTTTTGGAAAAGTGGATAAAGTCATGGCCGGATTCGAGATGCCCTACGGCTATTCCTGGAGTAAGGGAGATCGCTTCAACCGCATGGAGCAGGGCAACAGCAGCCAGCAATTCGCCCTGATTCTTGCAGGAACATTTGTGTTTCTGCTCATGGGCGTCCTCTTCGAGTCATTTGTGCTGCCCCTTTCCGTCATCATATCGATCCCATTCGCCTTTGTCGGTGCCTTCTGGCTGCTCTACATTTCCGGGACGACGATGGATATTATGAGCCAGATCGGATTTGTGATTCTCGTTGGAATCGTGGTAAACAACTCTATCGTCCTGATCGACCTGGTGAACCGGCTGCGCAACGAAGGCATGAACCGGTATGATGCAATCATAGAAGCCGGCAAGCATCGCTTTCGCCCCATTTTGATGACCGCCTTTACTACGATTGGCGGCCTCTTGCCCATGGCAGTCGGCAATACCCAAATGATCGGAATCCCTTATGCCCCCATGGGCAGGACGATTATCGGAGGGCTGCTGACTTCAACTATGTTGTCGTTGATTGCGGTGCCCTGGGCCTACACGCTCTTTGATGACATGGGCACTTATTTCAAGAAGATCGCAGCACTGTATCTGTTCAAATCGAAGGGTAAAGCGGTGGCGCCGCCGGCAACTGTGGATGTGGAATGATCAAAAAAGAGAATTAGCCACAGAACCACACGGAAACACACTGAAATATAATGATATGTATTTCAAATGCTGTGTGCTTCTGCGTGATTCTGTGGCTAAGAATTACGCCGGCGCTCCCTCAATACCAACATCCCCCTATGCCGCTTCCGCCAAAAGGTTCTTAACAACGAATTTTCACGGAATTACACGGATGATCACGCACTTCTGTGTTTCCGTGTGGTTCTGTGGCTAA
>JAUXJX010000320.1 GCA_030624545.1 Bacteroidota bacterium
CCCACAAACACTGGCCGGGGAATCCCCCCTGCAAAGACGAAAAAACCTGGCCATTGTCGAAGGAAATATCAATCGCTGTCTCGTCCGCGTCACCTGTCTGATGGACAAATTGAACATATAGCTGAAAATCTCCTGACCACGGAAATGGATCAGCTGCGGAAAATTGATATCTAACCCGATCACGCGAGGTCAATTGCAAATATCGACTGTTGCTGAATTGTGCATTGCCGAGATTTTGGGCTGAAATTGTTTGCGGCGGGCCGGTGACGATTTCGGAATAGTCTTCGGCCTCAATGAACAGATAACGATTATCGGCGACACGTGAATAGTATAAAAACGGACGTGCCTCCGTGGTGTGGTAGACATCCTGCACAGCGATCAGACATTCCGCCACGGATTCGGCGCCGCTGTTCAAATTCACGCCATTGGCTTCCAGGCCGTCGAAGCTGCGTCCCGTGGTGGAATCATACATGGCAAAGGCTAAAGGATTGTCACCCATCCACCAGGCAGCGAACAACCCGGCATACTTGGCATATTTTTGTTCCCCAGTCGCCCGAAAAATTTGCATCAATCCTCCCACAATTGGGCTGACATCATAATTAATCTGTGGAAAGATGATCGGTCCTGGGCGCAGCTCGTGAATTTGCTGCGAAGTGAGAAGGTGAAGATAAAAGTTTTCGGCTTCCGCCATAGCCGATTGAATCCAATCCTCCCGGTTCATGATTTTTCCGGCAAGAGCCAGCGCCTGCGACTGGCGACTGCCCCAGCCATGCCAAAGATGTATGTTCGGAACGAAGGACAAGTGAACGCCGAAAGGATAATCGAGGGCATCTCCGAGCTGAAATGCAGCCATGCCATCGCAGAGCTTTGTCAAGAGATCGCCTGCGTTGGGATCCTGCGTGATCTCATAATAATAAGCAAGTCCCAAAGTCGCCTCGGATGACTGGTCTGAACCATTGTTGAGTAGCCAGGAGTGTGCGGGGATTTGAAAGCCGTGCAACGTGTCATAGCTGTAGGCATTCCAGGTATAGGAATCTGCCTTATTAATGGCCCTGCTGATGCGGGTATCAAGCTCCGTCCGCAAATCCGGTTCTATATCCTTCTTGGCAAAAGTGTTATAGGCAAATCCCATCGCCCACAGGGCGCGGCTTGCCCAGAAATTGAAGCCATTGTTGTTGCTGGTGTTACCATACATATTGATCGAATAATTCGGCCAGATAAAATTATAGAAACCACCATCCCCAGCCTGCATTCTGAACAAGAATTTCAGAAGAAGCTTCGCTTTGTTCAAACTGATTTGGCGATTCGTTTGTCGAAAATGCATCAAATAGGCGACAACAGCTCGGGCCGCATCATCCACTGCAGCTATTCCCTCATCTGAATCACCAACCCACCCGTAATCCGGATAACTGGAATAGATATGGACAATCGCCATAGAATCGCCGTCAATCAGGACTGTTTCTGTCAGATGATTGAGATGGGCAAGGTTGATGAACCCTCCTTCCGAGTCAGATCCGGTCAGAATGTTAGATAGTATGTCGGGATTTTCGCCCTGGACTCCGTCGGGATCCGCGAAAGTAACCCGCACATCGTACGCGGTATTTGCGAGCAGATTTTGGAGGTCAGCGGAATAATGTGTTTGAGATTTTTCCATGGGATTCTCAATCGACCAGTTCATGGAGCCGGATTCTCGATACGAAATCGTCGCTGTGCCATTTTGATTTTCGTCCCCCAGAATCCGAGCTGTTACACGAATGACGTTGGTAGAGTGGGTTTCCGAGATACTTCGCACAATGGTCTGATTCGCGGTGCCCGCTTGGACAAATAATAGGGGCCGAATAATGGGATCGGGATTCTCACTGGAAGCGAAATCCAGGATTCCCCTGGCAGACGAGACTTTGGCCTCCCGTACAACCATGCCGAAATTGCTGTCTGGGTGACTGATCCAGAATTGGCACAATTCCGTAATGTTCCAATTGTGCCAGGTTTTCACATCCTGTATTGACGTTAATACAACCGAATCCGCAGGCAAACCCGACCGGTCAATTGGTATTCCGTTCGCACCGGGAACAGCCCACGCTTGACTGTCGAAGATTGCATACTGCCAGTTGGTTTCACCGGGAACAGCCGGACGCCCGTCGAGACCGCCCGGGTCGTTGCCGGTTCCCTCTGCCCAGGGACGATTCAGTTTATAGATGCCCAGGGTCTTGTCGCCTGTCTGTTGGGTCCGTCTGGCATCAAAATATAGAGAAAAAGATGCTGAGTCTATTCGGATTGATGAAGGTATAGAACTGAGGTCAAATCGAATAAGGGTATGCTTGGCGTCACTCAAGCCACCATTGCCTGTGGCTTCGAGAAGCGGCTCGTTGCCCGTATTCCAACCAAGTTTGTCGGCAAAAATATGGGCGTCTCTGCAGCCCGTGTAGCCATTCCGTCCTTCTTGAAACAGAAAGGCATTTTGACCATAAATCTGCGAATTGAATGTCAGCGGTAGAATCAGGCAAGACAAAATTCCGGTTGGAAGGCTAAATTTCATTATCAATAAGCATGTGATTTGGTGCTAATGAAGTATTAGCCTGGATAATCCTAAAACCTCAAGATTGTCATCCAGAAGGGATCTTTTTTGGCCAAAATGTTTGCTTCAAAATGTTTGCTTGCAATATCTTTTTTCCATCTTCTCAAAAAAGATCCAGCCAGCCGGCCCGCCGCAGGCGGGGATGACAGCTTACAGAAGTTTAGCCTTATAATCATTATTTACAAATGGTACAGGTTAGAAGCTCACGCCAAGAGAAAATACCTGTACGCTTTCTAATCTGCCCATATCTCGAAATGCATAATCAGCGCGAATTTCGGCTGAGCGAAATAGCATAGTTGATTTCGTTCCGGCGCCAAATGAGAAACCGCCTTCGGCATCATCCAATAATAAGGATTGATATCCGCCTCGTAGAAAAAAGAAATCTCGAAATGCGATTTCGGTTCCCACATTCAGACTCTCGTATTGGTCACTCGGATGAAGGGCATCGATCGCGATGGTCCACCGATAGTCGTCACTGCGCATCACATCTGTCGACACACCGAATTGAAATAGCAACGGCAAGTGCCACGAATCCAGTTCGATATTCTGGGGTATTCGTTCATTTGAGCCAAGCTTCGACTCATCAATTCGGCCAAATCGTCTGGTATCCCGTCCGGAGAGCCGCATCTTGGTTCCGAAATTCATGATCGACGCACCGATAATCATACCGCCGAACAGGTCGGTTCGAAAGGTGGTGCCGGCATCAAGGGCAAAACCCGTCGCGGTCTCATGCCAGATTTTTTGCTGAATGAATTTTGTCGTGAAGCCGATCGAGAAGCGATCGGTAAGCTTTCTCGCGTATGTTACCCCCGCCGCAATATCCCCGGCACTGAAAAACTCACCTGTACCATCGGGCATTTCCACAGTGCGTACAGCCATATCTTCCATTGTTAGCGAAGTAAAGCTAAATCCCAAATTGCCCAAATTGCCCAAATTCACAACGATACCCAAAAAATCTAGGTTGGTGTCGGCAATCCATCCGGTATGTAATGCCACCACGTCATTTCCGGCCAGGCCCGCAATTCCGGCCGCATTCCAGTGCAGTGCAGTGGCGTCTTCTGCGACGCTCACGTTTGCCCCACCCATGCCAACGCCACGCGCCCCGACTGCGATCTGGAGAAACGTAGCAACCGAAGTCCCTGACTTGGAAACATCCGTGATGACACCCTGCCCAAGCAACGGGCCTGCAAATAAGCAACAAATGCACAAGATCAGTATTGGCTTCTTCATTTTTTCCTTTTTGCGAATGCAGCTACTTTATAACAGCAAAC
>JAUXJX010000463.1 GCA_030624545.1 Bacteroidota bacterium
ATTCCGACTTAAGGGACACGATTGAAAAAGCGTTGGGACAACTGAAACCACATCTACGCGAAATCATTGTCCTGAAACATTTTCAGCAATTGAAGTTCAGGGAGATTGCAGAGATTACCAAAGTCCCGGAGGGAACATTAAAGGCCAGGCTTCACCGGGCAATCGCCCAGCTCAATCCGATTTTAGAACCTATGGAGTTATAGATCATGGGCCACCAAAACAAAAACGCGATAGTAAACCTGTTTTATCACGAATTGTCTTCGCAAGAAGAGCATAAACTGCGGGATCATCTAACCAGTTGCGAAGATTGTCAGGAATACTTGAACGAGCTAAAGCAGATGGATTCTATCCTAAAGCATTCACGCGACGAACGGCCATTGCCCGGGACCTTTGATGAGATTTTGGAACGTATTCCGGTAGGACGGCCGAGAGTCGTAAATGCCAAACCGGAAATAACGGCACTGCCATTCTTTCGAATTGCGTTTGCTATGCTTTTCATCCTGTCACTGATCTACTTTGTCCAGGATAAAATCAGCTTGCTGCCGTTCTGGCAATCTTGGCAGGAGGTTGGAGTTATCCAGGTCATTGGCAGTTTTGGCTTTGTTGCATTTGTATTTCTGGGTATTGGCACATTCATAACCCTGGCCCTGGCGCCCATTCTTTATTTTGATATACACAAGAAAGCTATTCGTTTTTGATGGGAAATGGATTGATTCATCAACCGCAAAGACGCGAAGACCTCGAAGGCAAGATAGCAACTTGTTCTTAGCGCTTGGTCTATGACTCGTAGAGCGCCTTAGCGAGTAAAAATTTGAAGTTGGGATTGAGATAAATAGAAGCATGTTATTCAGCGCCCTCATAAAAATTGGAGAGAAAAATGAACAAGAAAAACTTAATCAAGAAAATGGCGCTTCCGGCGGCAATCGTCTTTGTCGTTTGTATCGGCGTCATCATAGGGCAAGTTCCGTATTGGAATAACAAATTCAAACGACACCAGGAAAAACTGAATGGGCATATCGCGAATGTAACCGAACAGAATCACCAATACTTGACGGCGACGGCTGAAAAAATAGGGGCGATTGCAGCAACTCCACAAGACCTTATAGATAACAGGCTTATCAAGGAAATCCAATCCGAATTACTGCTTGAACACCAGAAGCCGGACCAGGCAAAGCGATACCTGTGGATGAGCGGCAAAAATGGTGAGTTTATTTTTGGTGCGCCTTCAAGTCCATTTGTCCAGCCAAATAAAGCTTATTATGCAAATGAAGAATCAATAAAGAAAGAAGGCCTCTATAGTCATCGAGACGAATTCCTGATGGATATTATCGATCAACTTGATAAAATGGACTTTGGCAACATTGTGATTGACAATATAAAACAATTTCACGATAGTCGAAGACTGCAGAGTTGGTATTATTCGAGAGACAGAGGACTGGCGTTGTCAGCCCCGGTGACTAATGACGCCGGACTTGTTCAAGGAACTTTGTTTCTAAGGATCGATGATTCTATTAATCACGAATTATACTACAGCAGAAATAGGGCTGAGAGCAAAGACCCATTCAATAATTACTTGCCATTATTTTTTGCTTGTGAGTTTGTCTCAGGAATATTTCTTTGGTTTCTTTTACCCACCTGGGTCTATATTGATGCCCAGCAACATGATGTGAATAATCCAGGCGTTTGGGCATTCATAACACTTATCTCGCTGGTATTTGGCCTTGCCATTTATGTGATTACAAGACCAGCCACCATGCGATCCCATCATTGCCCCCAGTGTGAAAATGAACTGAATGGCTCCGGCGCTTTTTGCCCGCATTGCGGATTTGATCTGTCGAATACCTATTGCCCGCAATGTCAGTACCCGATCAAACAAGATTGGACATTTTGTCCAAGCTGCCGGGCAGGATTGCAGTCACCAGAGGAGCCTGAAACTGCTGCCGAGCCGGCGCAAGAAGAATAGAATGTATTCGCGTTCTTTGGATTGATTTTGCGGTTGGCTGTTCTTTTCGGTGGAAATCCGTGTAATTCCGTGGTTAACAGAGTTTTACGAAGTGTCAAAGATTGACATGGAAGCAAATGATTAGCCGTCACTGCCAAAGCAGAAACCACTCAGCCCGGCGGCCCAATCGTCCCATGCAGTGTGTTAAGAGCGTTCAATTCGAAGCTGCAAGCTGTACGTTTGCCCAGACCTTCAGAGGCTCCGGCATCTCAGGTCTGCCGCCACCAAAACCTCCGCCGCGGCTGCCGCCTCTTCCTCCACCACCACGCCGGCCACCCATTCCGCCAGGCGGCCTGCTGCTGCCCATTCTTTCCCGCATCATCTCTCTGTCGAACTCCCCGGTTTCCAGGCCAACACCAACCACCCCCCCTGCTTCGGCACCCATGGCAAATTCGTAACGTTCACTCGTCTTTAGCGGTACCTTAAGTTCATAGACGAGCGTACCGCTCGAAATGGCCGCATCCACTTCTATACCTCTTGCCCCCATTACTCCTAATCTGAATCTGTCATCTTCATCCGGCCCGAGGATTTCCAATTCAGACAAAGACTCTTCGAACAGCACCTGGAATCTTTCCATGTCACGTTCGTTCCCTCTGCCCCCCAATGGCACACCGAATTCTTGCAGTCCGAGTGGAAAGCGAATCCCGAACGTTCTGTTCTTTCCGCCGTGTGGATCAAACCAGAGCGTTAAACCCAGCCTCATTATTTGACTTCGGATTTGACGATCCCCCGAGACCAGGCACACGTAGAGGAATTCGTTGTCATTGAGTAACCCGACCGACACATTTTCCTTTTCCATGAAGGTCATAACCCCTTCCCAGTCACCGTGCTGTCCGTCGACTTTGATCTTTCGATCCAGGGATTGGCTGGCGAGTTCAAGCTTGTTGCCGCAGCCGGTCTGTAGAGATGTAACAATGAATAAGGCAATCAATGGTATGAACAAACTCACAATGGCGGAATTCTTGACTTGACGCGATAGATTTGTCATCGACCTTCCTCTCAA
>JAUXJX010000221.1 GCA_030624545.1 Bacteroidota bacterium
CTGTGCAGAACATCCCTGGAATGGAGATTCAATTTTATGTTTCGATTTAGCGGAACAAACAGGGTGTCCGTCTTGGCGCCATTGTCATATTCATAGGTCCAAGACCACATCTGGGCCGTCACATCAATTTCCATCGCGTCTTCAGGAACCTCACGAATGTACTTGTAATTGATCCAGCCAAAATAGAACATGGCGAGGACCAGAATGGTTGGAATCACAGTCCAGAGCATTTCCAAAAATGCATTGCCGGGGATATCCTTCGGCTCAGGATTTCTCTTGCGGTGATAGCGGATGACAAAATAGATCATCGCCCCCGTAATCACCACTAGAAAAAATACGGAGGTGATAAGCAAAAACAAGAAGACGCTGTCTACCTTGCCGGCAAAATTGCCTGCCCCGGAACCCATTCTCACATCCTATCTAAATGAAACATCAAAGAAAGTTAAAACAATGAATACAGCAAGAATCGAAACCGTAACGAAAATCATTATTTTGAAGATCGATTGCTCATATTTGAGATGCATGAAATAATTCAAAACTAGAAAGGTCTTGCAGGTCGCGACCAACAATGCAACAAACACACTAACTTGTCTCAAATTGAAGCCGGCTACTGTAACGGTTAGACCGGTAAAGGCCAACAATGCCAGCCATACCATTATATAGGTGCCGTAGCTAACAAGATGATGCTCTTCCCCATGGTCGTGTGTCATCAAAATCTCCTCAGGTAATCAAGTAGAACAATGGAAACAAAAATATCCAGATCACATCGACAAGATGCCAGTATAAACCGCTGTTCTCCAGCTTTCCGATATTGCGTCTATCCAGATACTTCTCTGTAGCCGGTTTCTTTACGATAATCGAAATTTGATCGACGGACTCATCAATAGTGGCGCCGCGCCACAGCTCTTTGCCCTCTTGACTTGCAAGAATCAATTTGGACCCCTGCAGGTCCTTTAGACGATCCGGCACGAAATGAAATCTGCTCTTTGGCTTTTTGGCAATAAAATATGCCATGACCGACAGAATGATTCCCCCCACCAGCACGTGCAGGCCATGGAGTCCGGTCATGGAATAATAGAGCCCAAAAAACAAAACCTCGCCTTTGTCGAAATTGAGCAACTCCTGTGAATCCGGGTAAATACCGTGGTGAATCTTCGCACTCCATTCAAGATATTTATTCACCAAAAAGGCCAGCGCGCAAAGAATCGTCAAGGACAAGAATCCGAGACTCGGCCATTTCTTGCCCCGCTGAAGCAACGCAATAGACAAAGCCATGGTCAAACTGCTGGTGAGCAGGACGATGGTGTTAATCGTCCCAAGTAGCGTGTTCAATTCCATAGCGGCCTGATGAAACTCCTGTGGATGCTTGGAACGATAGACGGCGTAGAGAATAAACATTCCGCCAAACAGCAGCAGTTCCGTAAACAAGAACAGCCACATGCCGATCTTACCGCCGGTATAATCGTGATGTTCATGGAAGACTACTTCCGCCGTTCCCGGCGAGCCGTCAATGTCCATCGTTACCCGTGTGTCCATATGGATCTTTGCGAATCTCCGGTTCGTGCACAAAGTTTAGCAGTGGGGGCGGCGAGGGCACCTGCCATTCCAAAGTGGTTCCCCCCCACGGGTTTCTGGAAGTTCTTTTGCCCTTGAACAAAGCCCGGGCCAAATTCCAGAACATCAAAAAAACGCCGGCAACAAGAATCCAGGAACCGACTGTGGCAATCACGTGGCCATCATGAAATTGCGGCAGGTGATCGTAATACCTGCGTGGCATGCCCTGGTAACCAAGAAGCAACATGGGAAAATAAAAGCCATTGAAACCCACAACCATGAGAAGCCAGGCGATCTTCGCGATTTTCTCATCGTACATTTTTCCCGTCATTTTGGGCAGCCAGTAATGCAGGGCAGCAAAAAAACCGAATCCGGTTCCGCCAAACATAACATAGTGGAAGTGTGCCACGACGAAATAAGTATCGTGCACGTGCACATTGACAGCCAGCGCCCCCAGCATAACCCCGGTCAATCCGCCAATAGAGAAAAGAAAAATAAACGCCAGAGCGTATAACATGGGTGCAGAAAGGTCTATTGATCCCTTATAAAGGGTGCTGACCCAGTTGAACACCTTGATTGCGCTCGGAATGGCAACCAGGAATGTCAATAATGAGAAGACCACGTTTGCAGTGTAGCTTTGGCCTGAAACATACATATGGTGGCCCCAGACCAGAGACCCGACTCCCGCGATGGCAATGCTCGAATAGGCAATGAACTTATATCCGAAAATGGTGCGTCTGGCGAAAGTGGGAATCACCTCCGATATGACCCCCATGGCCGGGAGAATCATGATGTAGACCGCCGGGTGCGAGTAGATCCAAAACAGGTGCTGGAATAAAATGGGATCGCCGCCTTTCATGGGATCGAAAATCCCAATCCCCAACAGTCTTTCCAAAATGACCAGAACCGCCGTAATGCCAATAATGGGCGTGGCCAGAACCTGGATCCAAGCGGTTGCGTAGAGTGCCCACACAAATAACGGCATATTGAACCAGCCCATTCGCGGTGCCCGCAACCTGTGGATGGTTGTAATAAAATTCAGCCCTGTTAAGATTGATGAAAATCCGAGCAGAAATGCTGCCATCAATGTTAGGGATACATTGGTATTCGTCCGAATACTATAGGGTGCGTAGAATGTCCAGCCCGTGTCTGCGACCCCGCCTATAAAGAGCGTGACAAGCGCCAAGATCGCGCCCGAAATATACAGGTACCATGAAAATAGATTGATGCGCGGAAAGGCCACATCCTCCGCCCCGATCTGAATGGGCATGATGAAGTTGCCAAAGGCCGCCGGAATCCCAGGAATGATGAAGAGAAAAATCATAATTACGCCATGCAGCGTGAAGAAGGAGTTGTAGGTCTGGGGGTCCATGATGGTCTGGCCTGTTGTCAAATGCTCCAGCCTCATCAGAACGCCTATCCCTACGCCCACAATAAAGAATGTCATCAGGGAAAATAAATACAGGATTCCGATTCGCTTGTGATCGGTCGAGAATATCCAGCCAAATATACCGCTGAATCTCCCCCGGTATTCCAGGAAGCTCGAAACAGTGGGCCCCTGCTCTTCTACAATGGCGCCAGAGCCCATCTATTTGGCCTCACCATGTGTCCGGCGAGCCCTGGTTGTCACGACTAGATAGGCAACAAAGCACAGGGCGAATAACAATATTACCGTGCCCGACACCTTCAGAAGATTAAAGGCATACCGGTTACCCTCGGGGTCATAGCTGAAGCAAAATCGTAGAACTCTTGCGCTGGTTTGTCCGGGCCGGCCTTCGAGAGCCTCGTTCAGGGCCATTTTCAAGTCGAATGGCAAGAATGTTATGCCGAATAGATACCGTATGATCTTTCCATCCTCAGCAAGGATCGTGAGAAGCCCGGGATGTATGAAATCCTTACCGTCCCTTTTGTAGCGAAATCCTACGGCATCGGTCAGAGCGGCAATGGAGGCGGTATCGCCCGTCAAAAAATGCCACTCGTTTTCGGGGAATTCCGAGCGAAAGGAGGCCAGATAATTCTTTTTTTTCCGAAGCGCCAGTGACGGCGTATCCGTTTCGTCAAAACTAATGGTTAGTAGCGAATAGTCTACTCCCGGCGTTCCGTCATATTTTTCCAGCACATCAACGAGGCCGTTTATGAGGGGAGTACAAATTCCCGGGCAATTGAAATAGACCAGGGAGAGAATTGTAGGTCTATTAATGAATTGGCCAAGCTGAACGGAATCGCCTTTTTCATCGAAGAAGACCAGATCGAGGGGAATATTCTGGCCTAGCTTTTCGTCTATCCCTAGTTCTGTTGTGGCAAGCCTCTGCGCGAAACCGATTTGAGAAGTAAAGAAGAATATTGCGATTACGGCTAAGAGTCGAAGAATTCTAATCATCCTTGATTTTGACGTCCTAATATTCCGGTGTTGGCTGAAAAATGCATATTGAAATCTAACCAAACATCCTGGAAATACTGATTTTACCCTATCTTACGCTTAACTCAAAAAATAACTGCTTAATATATCGCAAATTGCATATGATGTCAAGCGAAACCGAAAAAGGGAAGTGGGGTAAGTCAAATTAATTTTACATTTTTTACACTTTGGCAACAAATCCCTTTTTTCTTTGAGAGTCTGGAAAAAAAAACTATATTCAATCGTCTAAATCTAACTTGTATTATTCACAAAAATCTCTCGCAAAGACGCCAAGGCACTAAGAATATTAAAGATATAAGAGATATATTTCAACTTCGGTTTCCAAAAGACAGTTTGATAATAAGTTTACATTTTTTCGCTAATTTGATGTTTTTAATCCTTTGCGTTCTTTGCGCCTTTGCGTGAGTGAATTATTCAAGCTAATTCTTCAATCCTTGCCAACTTCAAGGAGGAAAATGCCATGTCAAATCACCTCTTAGAACTACTGGGGAATGAGGCGGATTATCTGCTTAATCATAAATGTAACACAGTACCGAAAGAACAACTTCACCTTCCCGGACCGGATTTCGTAGACCGCTCAATGGTGACGTCGGACAGGCCAACGAGGGTGCTGCGCAGCCTTCAGTCCGTCTTCAACCATGGCCGGCTGGCTGGCACCGGGTATCTTTCCATTTTGCCGGTGGACCAGGGAATCGAGCATTCGGCTGGTGCATCGTTCGCTCCGAATCCCATCTACTTTGATCCAGAGAACATCGTCAAATTGGC
>JAUXJX010000499.1 GCA_030624545.1 Bacteroidota bacterium
ACACTTCGAAGGGGGTAGTTCCATTTTACAAATTGCAGGGGAGAAGGCTTTATTTCAAGATTGAAGACCTAGACAAATTCGTGTTGAACTCCAAGAATAGGGTTTCCAGCATGGGGGAAATTGAGGAAAAAGCAGCCACAAAAATTGTTGTTTAGAGTTGAAGAGAGCGTTATCTTCAAATAAAGAGGTCCTGCAAATATCTCCCAAAAATTTATGAAATTCGGCACAATTTGTTACTATAATGTTACTTATGCGTATCATATGATAGTATAACTTAATATTATATAATAAGTTATCTAATAGATAAAATAATATTCCAAGGATAGGGCGTATTCTAATCGTCAAGTATATCTCATCAGCGTTCTCGCAAGTTTTTGCCAATCGCTTCATATTGACTTTATAACTGAAAAGCCATATATTAGCCGGAACTTGTTTGCAGAAATGTGGAAAATGTGAGCCACGATCGATCCGCGCCTAACCCATCCGGAGGTACAATGTTCAAAAGAATTTACGTTCCAGTAGATAATTCGGAACATTCCATGACGAGTATTGAGCTTGCTGTTGATCTTGCCAAGAGGTTTGGATCTGAACTGGTCGGCTGCCATGCTTATGCAGCCAGAATGCATGATATTCGATTCAAGCAGATGGAATTCACACTGCCTTCGGAGTATCAAGTGGAAGAAGAGCTGGAAAAGCAGCGCAATATCCACGACACGCTGATTACCATGGGATTGGAGCTCATCTCCGATTCCTATCTTGATGTGATGAAGAAACAATGTGAGGTCGAAAATCTCCCTTTGGAACAGAGGATGATGGATGGGAAAAACTACAAAGTGATTGTTGAGGACATCAACAACAGCGAATGCGATCTGGTCATCATGGGCGCATTGGGATTGGGGGCCGTTCGTGACAGCATGATCGGCAGCGTTTGTGAAAGGGTAGTACGAAGAACAAAGACCGATACATTAGTGATCAAAAACACCTCGCCCCTTGAAGAGCAGTTAAGGGCAAATGGCAATGGCTCCGTAAAGCACGAGCTTGGCAACGGCGGCAATATCGTAGTGTGTGTGGACGGAAGCCCTGAATCCTTTGCGGGGCTTAGAACCGCTATGTCTATGGGGAAATCCCTGAACAAAGAAGTTGAGGCCATTGCCGTTTACGATCCATACCTGCACTATACTATGTTCAACAGCATCGCCAATGTACTGACGGAGAAGGCATCGAAGGTTTTCAAGTTTAAGGAACAGGAACAATTGCATGAAGAGGTGATCGACACCGGATTGGCCAAGATTTATCAGTCACATCTGGAGGTTTCGAGAAAGATTGCCGAGGACGAAGACGTTGATCTGAAGATTACCCTGCTGGATGGGAAGGCCTTTGAGAAGATCATTCAATATGTAAAACGAGAGCGGCCCTGGCTTCTGGTGATGGGGCGAATCGGTGTGCACAGCGATGAGGACATGGACGTCGGCAGCAATACTGAGAATCTTCTCCGGCTGGTACCATGCAATGTTTTTCTTTCGAGCAAAAGATACACACCGGCAATCGACGTCAGCGCTGAAGAATCTATGACCTGGACCGAGGAGGCAACCCGAATACTGAACACTGCACCCGAAGGCGTCCGCGGGATAGCCCGAACAACCATCCACAGGTGGGCAATGGAGAGGGGGCATTCCGTTATCAGCAGAAAAGTGATTGAAAAATCCATGGCAACCATATTGCCGCCAAGAGCCATGAAGGCGATGGGAATTATTGCCGAAGAGGTTGCGATTGAGAAGGGAAATCTGCTCGAATCCGAGACCTACGTGTGCCGGGAATGCGGCTATGCCGCCAGGGATGTTAAGCCGGTTGTCTGTCCCGTTTGCAGTGCCAAGGCGGATCAATTCCAAAAACTGGATAAGGACGCGATCGAGAACCTGGCGCCTTTGGAAGGCGGCATTGAAGAGGAAGAAACCTTCGACAACGTGAAACTGAAATGGACCAGTGAGGCCAAGCAAGCCCTTCAGAATGTGCCGTCCGGTTATCAACGAAGAAGAACCAAGGCTCAGATCGAGAAGAATGCTCGTGTCAAGAAACTGCCGACGATAACGAGAGGATTGGTCTATGAAGTCGCCGGCGACATAATCGAAGAGACCCAAAATCTCGAGGCGCGCGGCCGACTCCCTTCGACTCCGCTCAGGGCGGAAAAGAAAACAAAAATTGCCGAAAATGCAAATGCACCTGAAACAGAGATTATTCAGGATGGCGAGTTTTCATGGAAAGCCTCGGCATTTGCGAGGCTAAATCGTGTTCCGGAAGGGTTCATGCGCGATAAAACGAAGGAAAGAATCGAGAATTGTGCCAGGAGAAAGGGAGTTGATCTGATTACGCTTGAGATAGCAGAGGAAGGAATCGCCGATAGCCGGAAGATTATGGAGGAGACGATAAGCCGCAATGCGAAGGATGACAATGATTGACTCATACCTGATGCATTTCAGTGATCGAATCGGCGCAGAGGAGGAAGGGGGAATGAGAGAATGGCTGAGGAATAGAAAGCTATCGAGATCTTAGAGTATATCAGAACGGCATGGAAGCGGCGATGCAGATTTTTCAAATTACAAAGAATTTTCCGCCAGAGGAAAAGTTCTCTCTTGTTGATCAAATTCGCCGTTCGTCACGTTCTGTTTGCACTAACATTGTGGAGGCGTGGAGAAAACGAAGATATAAAGCGGCATTTATAGCGAAATTGAGCGACGCTGAAGCAGAAGCTTGCGAGACGCAAGTTCTCATTGAGTTTTCAGATCGATGTGGTTACATGGCTTCGGAAGAAAGTCTCCAGCTTGACCAAACTTATGATTAAATTTTGGGACAAATTGTCA
>JAUXJX010000084.1 GCA_030624545.1 Bacteroidota bacterium
AGACGGGCCAGCATCTCCTTCTGGAGAACCATGCTTTGCTCTTTTGATACGTCTTTTTGCGACACCCTATCCACTTTCATTTACTAGCCTACATTATTCATAAACTTTTGCCACAAAGGCACTAAGACACCAAGAATGTTGAATTTCAAAGAAATATATATTCACAATTGAGTTCTTTGAGCTGATTTTGTGAATTTTCCTTTTACCAATACTTTCAATACTTTGTATCTTTTTCACTTTGATTTAGTTTCTTCGTGTCTTGGTGTCTTTGTGGCAGAAATTAACATCCAACCTACACTCCAGCCGCCACCAACGGCTCCTCCCATAGTTTTATGGAATCGGAAAATGTTCCCACCTGCTCCTTAATCACCTTAAATTGACCTGTATTTTCATGGTATTGAAAATTAATATGCCGCACTCCGGCATCATCGCAGGCTTTTTGCAGTGTGGGTCTATCCAAAAGCGCGGGATCACAAAAACTCGGCGCGGCAAATATAACCCCGTCCGCTTTTCTCTTCTTAACGAGTTGAACGAGTTTTTCACCCTTGGGGTTATCCACATCATAAACGGCCGACGAGAACACGCTCCGGTTGAGATAAGCCTCCACAATCGCTCCCAATGGATCAGCGGTATCGTCAGCTATGTCGCCCTGGATCCAGCGCGAACCAAGCATCAGATCATCGTCAACGATGTAGCAGCCCGCCATTTCCACTGTCTTGATCAGGCCGATAGGCGGCTGCTCGCAAAAGGCGCCGGAGATGACCACCTTGATCTTGTCCATGGGCTCGCCAAGGTCTGTTTGGATAGAATCGAGTGTCTCTTCCAGCAAAACATTGTGCTCCTCTACTGGAATCACCAATCCGGCGCGAATGATAAAATACAGATCCTCAAAGGTCAGTCGCCAGGGATAATCTTGTCGAATATCATATATCTGCTCAATTAGTCTGCGATTCTTATTGTAGAGCCCAATGGCCTGATTGAGTCGCTCTGTGGTGATCTTCGCCTGGTTGATCTCAAAGATTCTGTCCATAACCTGCTGCAGTTCATTGCGATAGAAAAGTCCGCCTATGTTGGACCTGAAATTCTGCGGAAAATCCAGGTACTTGACAAACTTGCCCTTGCCCAAAATGCGAAACATACCGGAAAGATTTCGGATCACGTCACAGATTGAAGGAAAGATGAAACCGTCAATGTGGTCAAAATGGCCATTCAGGGCCAATTCGACAATTCCCCTGGGCAAATGGCAGATATATGATTGATAATATGCATCCCCTTTGATGATCTGCAAGCCGTCGCCGGCGCCCATGATGCCCACGGACAAACCATTGGCCGCATGGGTGAGCTCCCTGGGAAAGTAGATGGGAAGATAGCCGACAAGAATTCGTGCTGGTTCTGCAGACTTCCATTGCCGGGCGGCAGTATAATTTAAATCAAATGCCTGGGTTTTCGTGTAATCAACTATCTCATTCAGCGATTTCATATAGTGGTTTCAACGGGAGTTTGGATGCTGTTTAACTTGCAATTAAAATACAATTTGCCTTAATTAGTTGCAAGTAAAACGCCTAAATTACAGAATTTTGATTTCCTATTTTCATAACAATCAGAATGTTACAAATAGCCAAGTAAATGGTATACAAAAAAACGCCTTGATTCTCAACAAGTAATCAGGAAATCGGCAACCGACAAAATGAACGTGCGATGAACTCACAGGCAATCCAGATACTTTACGATGAACATGCCGTTATCCTCGAAGCCATTGATCAGGTTCGGATTCTACTTGAAGCGGAAGACTTGTCCGCACATAGCGAAACACTCCAATGGTTCATAACCTTTTTCAGCCAATACGGCGACACATTTCATCATCACAAGGAAGAAGATCTTCTGTTTTCTGTATTAGCACGCAAAAACGAAATGCTCGCGGGAGGCATTGTTCAGGCTCTTTGCGAGCATCACGAGATGTTTCGCGAGAACTTGCGGGATTTGCGAAAAGCCGTCTCTGGGGAAAACTGGAAAACCGTGACGAACATTTTCACACAATATCTATCTGATTTGACGGACCACATCAGCGCAGAAGATGACGAACTATTCATCACGGCTGAAGAACTTCTGGATAATGATGAAAAGGAATCCCTTTATTTTTCATTTCTGGACAAGGATAGAGAACTGGACGAGAATATGAAGAGAAAATATGAAGAACGAATTTTAGGGGAAATCTAAGAGCATTCTGAATATGAACGTAGCTATTGTAACAGGCGCCGGCCAGGGAATTGGCAAGGCAATTGCTCTCCGGCTGGCCCGAGACGGATACTTCGTAGTAATCGCAGATGTGAATGAAATAGCAGGCAGACATACCGTTCAGGAAATTGGCCAAAATGCCAGCACTTTTATTCATTGTGATGTTGGCGAAGAAGAGAGTGTTAAACGCCTTTATGATGATGTCTTAAGCAATAAGAGCACTGCATCTGTCCTGGTAAATAATGCGGGAATCATTCGGGATAATGTAATATGGAAAATGTCTGCCAACGATTTTGATGAGGTTATCCGGGTCAATTTGCGCGGCACATGGCTGATGTGTCGAGAAGCGGCCCGCAACATGCGGAAAAACGGCGGAGGCAGAATTATCAACATTGCTTCCAGGGCATGGCTGGGCAATCCGGGCCAGACCAATTACTCCGCCTCCAAGGCTGGAATAATTGGCCTTACACGTGCGCTGGCATTGGAATTGGCAAATTCCGGTGTGACCGTAAATGTGGTGGCGCCCGGCCTGATCGACACGCCCTTGGCCAGAAATCTATCTGAGCAAGTACTGAAAAAATTGATCGAAGCTCAGCCAACCAAGAGCATGGGTAAGCCTGGGGACGTAGCCGAGATGGTCAGCTTTCTGGCCTCGGAGAAGGCCCCATTCGTAACCGGCCAGGTGTTCCATGTAGACGGCGGAAAGAGCATCGGGGCAACGGTATTTTAGTTGTGCACACATTGCGGGAGTTTGCTGCTTAGATCCGGCCGGCAAAAACTCTCACTAAACAAAGGAAAACAAAATGGCAAAATTCTCCATTGAAGATTTCTTGCAATTTGATTCACTGCTCAGCCAGGAAGAAATCATGATCCGTGACACTGTGCGCGACTTTGTGGATGAACAGGTTCTACCCGTCATTGCGGAGCACTATGAAAAGGCAAAGTTTCCAATGCAACTGGTTACGCAGATGGGTGAATTGGGCCTGCTTGGGTCGAACTTGTCCGGCTACGGAGCGGCGGGAGTTAACAATGTTGCCTATGGATTGATGATGCAGGAGCTCGAGCGCGGCGACAGTGGCGTGCGCAGCTTCGCTTCCGTCCAGGGCAGCCTGGTGATGTACCCGATCTTCACTTTTGGCGACGAAGAACAGCGTAAGAAATGGCTGCCCGAATTGGCTGCCGGACGCTTGATCGGCTGCTTTGGACTCACCGAAGCGGATTCCGGCTCTGATCCCGGCAGTATGAAGACCAGGGCCACGGCGGATGGCGACCAATACATTTTGAACGGTTCCAAAATGTGGATCACCAATGGCACCATAGCCGATCTTGCCGTGGTTTGGGCGAAACTTGACGGCGAAGTCCATGGATTTGTTGTGGAAAAGGGAACGCCGGGATATGGCGCGCCGGAGATTGAGAACAAGCTCTCCCTCCGGGCATCCGTTACCTCCGAACTGGTATTCGAAGACTGCAGAATACCGAAAGAAAACCTGCTGCCAAATTCTTCCGGTCTCAAATGCGCATTGATGTGTTTGAACCAAGCGCGTTATGGCATTGGCTGGGGCGGCATTGGCGCGGCCATGGCCTGTTATGAAGAAGCGCGCAACTACGCCGCCGAAAGAATTCAATTTGACCAGCCCATCGCCTCGTTCCAATTTACGCAGGAGAAGCTGGCCGTCATGCTTACCGAAATCACAAAAATGCAGTTTTATACCCTTCAACTGGCCCGGTTAAAGGATCAGGACAAAGCAAAGCATTACCAGATATCCATGGCCAAACGCAACAACATTTATTGGGCGCTGGAGATCGCCAGAATGGCCCGTGAAATTCTCGGCGCCAGCGGCATTGTCAACGAATATCAATCCATGCGGCACATGGCGAACCTCGAATCGGTAAAAACCTATGAAGGTACGCACGAAATTCATACACTGATCCTGGGGGAACACATCACCGGCATACCGTCTTTCAGATGATCATGCAGCTAATCCTCCAGCTCGTCAAACCCGGTGCGGGGCATGGAACATATTGGACTTAAGGTAGACGACAATCCTTACGAAGTTTTGGTGGAACCCCATGAAACTCTCTGCGCGGTTTTGCGCAACAGATTGGGATTCACCGGCACCAAAATAGGCTGCGAACAAGGCGCCTGCGGTGCATGTACGGTTCTCCTGAACGACACGCCTGTTTTGAGTTGCATGACCCCCGCGCTCCGTTGCAACAACGCTTCTATTCTCACCATCGAAGGCGTAGCAAACAAAGGGAGCCTCCATCCATTGCAGGAGAAATTCGTCGAAAAAGGCGCGATTCAGTGTGGTTACTGTACTCCCGGCATGGTGATGACCGCCTTTGCCTTTCTGACAGAAAATCCCAATCCAACCATTGACGACATCAAAGAGGCCATATCCGGGAATTTGTGCCGCTGCACCGGTTACAAGAAAATCATTGAGGCAATTGCTGAAGCGGCACCGTTGTTGAGAAATCAATCCGGAGCGGTTAGGCAAGAAATTTCGATTGCGAGCGGCAATGAGACGATCTCTGATAAAGTGAAATCGCAAGGCAATGAATTTGACGTAGTGGGAAAATCAATACCCTATATTGATGCCAGAAAGAAAGTCACCGGCGAAGCCCAATATGCGGATGATTTCCAGTTCAAGGATGCATTGTACTGCAAATTTCTGCGAAGCATTTATCCTCATGCCCGGATTGAATCGATCGATAAAAGCGAAGCAGAAGAACTTCCCGGCGTGAGCTATGTTTTAGTCGGCAAAGAATTGCCCGCAAAATTTGGCATCTTGCCGATTTCCCAGGATCAAACCGCGCTGGCAGTGGATAAGGTCGTGTACGTCGGTGAAATTGTGGCGGCCGTGGCAGCGACAACCGAGGCGGTTGCCTGGAAAGCGGTTGCGCGCATCAAAGTGAAATATGAGCCGCTGAGGCCTTATTTGACCGTTGCCGAATCCCTTGAGCCGGTGGGACAAGAACAGGAACCCATTCATCCGCATTGCCGGGAAGGCAAGAACATCCACAAAAGAGCCTCTTTGCGATTCGGGGATCAAAAGAAGGGACTGGAAGAATCGGCCCATCGATGCCGGATGTCTTTTGAATTTGACGGGCTGAATCACGCCTTTACGGAACCCCATGCCTGCACTGCCTCCTGTGATACCGAGGGCAATTTGACACTGATTACGGCCACTCAAGTTCCCCATTACGTCCACCGCACTCTTGCCACGACGCTTGGCGTGCCTTTGGACAAAATTCGAGTCGTTAAACCATTTTTAGGCGGAGGTTTTGGCGGCAAGGGCGATCCCTTTGCCCATGAGATTATTGCCGCTTATATGGCGCTAAAGACGGGTAAGCCTGTTAAGGTTCGGTTGACCCGCGAGGAAGTTTTCCTGACAAACCACGGCAGGCATCCCACGCAACTGGACATGGAGCTCGGAGCGGATGAAGAAGGAAAGCTCCAGGTATTGGACGCCGACATCAAAATTGATGGTGGCGCATTTGCCAGCTTCGGAGTCGTGACCACCTATTACAATGGCGTCTTGCTGCAGGCCCCCTACAAAATAGACAACCTGGGCTTTGACTCCTGCCGGGTATACACCAACAAGCCGCCGAGCGGCGCCATGCGCGGCCACGGTGCGGTAAATCCCCGCTTTGCCATGGAGGTCCTGATTGACGAGTTGGCTCAGAAAATGAATCTGGATCCGTGTGAGTTGAGACTCAAAAACTTTCTCCCCGCCCACACGCAGACCGTCGGACAATTTAGAATTACCAGCAATGGCGTTCGCGAAGCGCTATTGACTGTTATGGAACAATCGGATTGGAAAAGCCGCTATGGGAAACTGCCATTCGGCCAGGGGCTGGGTGTTGCCTGCGGATTTTATATCAGCGGCAGTGCACTGCCGATCATCTGGAACGAATATCCCCAAACGGTCGTGCACCTGAAACTCGATTTCGATGGCAAGGTGGTCGTCTACTCCGGAGCCAGTGATATTGGCCAGGGGAGCGACACCATGCTGGCGATTGTGGTGGCTGAAGTTTTGGGTTTGGGCATAGATAAAATCCATATTCACTCCGCCGACACGCTGATGACACCGTTTGACCTGGGCAGCTACTCGAGCCGGGTTACATTCATGGTCGGCAACGCGGCAAAAATGGCCGGGGAAAAATTGAGGAAGGAAATCCTGAAGAGTATCGCCAAGACAGAGGGTGTGGCCGTCAAGCAATTGGATATTTCGGGAGAACGAATCAGGAGCAGGGACGGCAAGATTGACCTGGGCTGGCGGGAAGCCATCGATATTGCTACAGCGAATAGGGGCGCGCTCTCGACCAGCGGATATTATGTCTCTCCCAAATTGGGAGGAGATTTCAAAGGCGCCGGGGCCGGGCTGAGCCCGTCCTACAGCTTTGGGGCAGTGGTCGTGCAAGTAGGCGTGGACCCGGACTTCGGACAAATCAAAGTAGAAAAGCTTTGGGGAGCGCACGATTGCGGCAAGGCGCTAAATCCAATGGCGGTCGAGGGACAATTGGAGGGTTCCTGGCACATGGGCATGGGACAAGCCCTGAGCGAAGCGATGAAATATCATGAGGGCGTTGTGGTCAATCCAAATCTCTTGGATTACAAGATCCCGACAGCAGTGGATATTCCTGAAATGCACACAAACATCATCGAGTCCGATGATCCGGAAGGGCCGTTCGGCGCGAAAGAATGCGGCGAAGGGGCGCTGCATCCGGTTGTCCCGGCCATTGCCAATGCGGTTTATGACGCGGTGGGTGTTAGAGTAACAAAATTGCCCATATCGCCTGACCTTGTTTTGGAGGGAATCAAGACCAAGAGAATTTGAGAGCCTTCAGGGCACGTCTTCTCATGTTAGTATAAGGTGCCCTTCTTTGCGTTCTTCGCGGCTTTGCGGTTCAAGAATTTTTTTTCACAATGATCTCCCGGCGCTCAGGTGTGGATTTTAAATGATGCCAACTAATCAAACCTATCTGCGACCGAACACCATCGAAGAAGCACTCCGATTTGCTGATCAGCATCAGGATGATTTTTCCTATCTGGCGGGCGGAACCGATGTGTGGGTCAACCGCCAGCAAGGCACGAATCAGACCGGTGGTTTGGTCGACATTTCTCAACTTGAAGAACTTCGAGAGATTGCAATAGAGGACCAAACCTTAAGAATCGGCGCGCTG
>JAUXJX010000072.1 GCA_030624545.1 Bacteroidota bacterium
ATGTAGGAATGGCCGGTAATCCAGCCGATATCAGCGGTGCACCAGTAAACATCATTGTCGTGATAATCGAAAATTATCTCATGAGTAAAGGAGGCATAGACCAGGTAGCCGCCGGTTGTGTGCAAGACGCCCTTCGGCTTCCCGGTAGAGCCTGACGTGTATAGAATAAAAAGCGGATCTTCGGCATCCATCACTTCGGCAGGACAATGGTTGCCCACGTCGGCCATTGCGTCGTGCCACCAAACATCTCGTCCATCTCTCCAATCGACTGAGTGCCCTGTCCTGCGCACAACTACCACTTTCTCAATTGATGGACATTCCGTCAAGGCCGCATCGGCGTTGTCCTTCATTGGAATGTCATTCTTAGCGCCGCGATTTGCCGTGTCTTGCGTAACAAGAACTTTGCATGACGAATCATTGATCCGGTCTCTGAGTGAATCTGCGCTGAAGGCGCCAAAGACAACCGAGTGAATCGCGCCAATCCTGGCACAAGCCAACATGGCTACCGGGAGCTCCGGGATCATCTGCAGATAAATGCAAACCCGGTCCCCTTTTTCCACGCCAATATCTTTAAGAACATTGGCAAACCTCTGAACCTGCTCAAGAAGCTCACTGTAAGAGATGTGTCTGGATTCGGAGGGATCGTTTCCTTCCCAGATAATCGCCGTCTTATCGCCATGTCCGGCTTCAACATGCCTGTCCAGGCAGTTGTGACTGATATTCAGCTTGCCACCCTGGAACCATGTGATATTCGCATTGACAAAATCATAATCGACTACCTTATCCCACTTTTTGTACCAATCGACTGCCCTGGCAATATGCCCCCAAAAGCCGCCGGGGTTGCTAATCGATTTCCCGTATAGCTCGCGATATTGATCCAGTGATTTGATGTGTGCCCGCTGTGAAAAATTCGAATCAGGAGTGAATATCGATTCATTCGACATAATAAGTCTCCTCTTTGTTCATCAGTAAGGTGAACAAACTACCCCAATCGGGATGTCTCTTTCAAATCTTATGACGCTCATATCGTTAGTTTTAACGCGTTGTCGCTAATTGGAAAAATTAGACAGGGATAAGCAGGATTTATGATTATGATCCTGTTTATCCTGTAAATCCCGTCAAAACAATCAAGAGAGATATCCAGAGAACTTCTAACTAGCACAATACGTTAGTTTTAATTAAGTCCCAACAACAAGGCCCTATATGGATTACATTCGGCAATCTAAAAACAATTGTAAAGGAGAAATCTTGTTGCTGAAATCATTGGTGCACCATTCGATCAAGTACGACGTACCCATGACGGCTACAGAATTCTTCACTTCAGCAATTTGGGATTGTTGTCCGTTATTCCCATTTCTCTCTTGACAAATTAATATAGAGGATACCGGAACAAATCGCCCCTCCGAGAAACAGAACCAGGCCTGCGCCAAGCGAATCCAAGAGAGTCCGTCCTATGCCAACAAGAATAAAATAAACTGCTGCGACAGACAAAAGCCCATTGAGGAGGTTCCTTCCGGTTGCCAATGTTCTCCCCTGAAAATCCTCTCTAATTTTACTTGAGATTTTTCTCCACCCGATGCCGCCGGGATGCACTTTCCGATAGAATTCGAGCAGTATATTTTCATCGGTTGGCTTGGTAAGAAATGTCACGCTCAGCCAAATGATCATCGAAAACGGTACAGTAAAGATCAACGTTACGGGAAACTTGATAAATTGCGCTGTGGTTTCCGGGTTGAATAGCTTTGGATTGATGAACAGATAGACAAATACGAAACCAACAACGCAGGAGGCGATGGCTGCAAGCTCCGACCACGCATTGACCCGCCACCAATACCATCTGGCGATGTACACAACCCCGATTCCAGCGTTAACGGCAGACAGGATGAGCCACGCAGTAAATATGTCTGTGAGGAAAAAGGTGACGACCGCCCCGATAACTCCGATGAGTATCGTCGAACAAATAGAAGCGATGACATAATGTCTGTCAGATGCGTTCTTTTTGATGAAAGGCTTGTAGAAATCGTTTACGAGATAAGAAGCGCCCCAATTCAATTGCGTTGATATGGTCGACATATAGGCGGCAAAGAACGAAGCAAGCATTAGGCCGAGTAGTCCTTTTGGCAGAATGGAAAGCATAACGGCGATGTAGCCAAGCTCCGGGTTTGCCACAATCTCCCCTGCTGAATTCCTCTCACCAATGCCGGGGAACATGACGGCAGCAACCAATCCGACGACAATCCAGGGCCACGGCCGTAGACAATAGTGAGCAATGCTATACCAGAGATAGCCCAGGAACGAATCTTTTTCACTCTTCGCCGAGAGCATTCTCTGTGCCAGATAAGCGCCACCGTCCGTATTGCCGGTGGTCCACCAAACCATACCCATATAGATTGCAAAAAGAGAGACCGGCAAAAGCATTTCACTGTATAGGGGTGGCAATGGATAATTCTTTGGCAGAATCGAAATCATCGAGTCTGCAGCGGCGCCATAAATCTCATTCATCTTGACCAAAACCTGGTCCATGCCACCCATGTTTGTGACCGCTGCAATCGCCAGGAATATAGCCATACCCATAGCTAGAAAAAACTGGAAGAAGTCCGTAATCATAACGCCCCATAGGCCGGAGACAGCCGAATAGGCCATCGTAATGAAAAAGCAGATGAAGACAGCGGTCAGTTTGTCGATATCGAATGTCAACCCAAGGATATTCTCCATGGCGAGGTTGACCCACCCCATTACGAGTGTATTGTACGGAATGCCAAAATAAAGCGCCCGAAAACCCCTGAGAAAGCGGGCACCCTTTCCGGAGTAGCGGATATTTACCAGTTCGGTGTCTGTGAGTATGCCGGAGCGGCGCCAGAGCCTGGCAAAGAAATAGGCGCCCATGACGTGCAGCGGCACCTGGCACCACCAGAACCAATTCCCAAAAATCCCCTGCTTTATGATAAGCCCGCTTATGGCCAGGGGCGTGTCCGCCGCGAACGTGGTTGCCACCATGGAGGTGCCCAATATCCACCAGGGCATGCCCCGGCCTGAGGCGAAATACTGGCCTATGTCCTTCGTTGCCCTACGAGACAAATAGAGCCCAATAGAGATGGTAAAGGCAAAATAGACAAGCATTATTCCCCAATCGATCCCCGTTAGATTGGCGACAATGTTATAGATTTTTGGCTCTGGCATAGCTAGTTAATCCAACAAAAAGAGATTATGCTGTGATTGGAGTTGGGTATTCAACTGAGGGGCACTTTGTTTGGAATCTGGCTGGATACTATGCAAAAAACCCTCAGATTCGAGGGCTGAAGGTTAGGCACAAATGATTCGATTTGGAAAGAGACTAATTCTTATCTATATCCTTTTTCAGTTCCCGGATTTTGTCTCGCAGCCTGGCTGCCTCTTCAAATCTTTCATCCTGAACGGCTTTTTCCAGATTGGTATTTAGTTCGTCCAATTCGGTTATTGGGCTTTTCTCTTCGAGCTCGGCTTCCTCTTCGTCCGTCTCACGAATAGCGGCTTTTCGCATAACTTCCTCATCAACGAATATGGGGGCTTGCATACGCAGGGCAAGGGCGATGGCATCGCTTGGGCGGGCATCCACATCCTTGCTGTGGCCATCCTCGGCTATGCTTATCATGGCATAATACGTATTTTCGCGCAGATCATTCACAATAATTCTGGTGACCCTCTTCCCGGAAGTATCGAGTAGGTTTTTCATTAGGTCATGCGTGAGGGGACGTGGTGGTTCGATGTTCTCTAACTGGAGAGCGATGGCCTGAGCTTCAGCGGATCCAACAACGATTGGCAACCATCGCTTGTTGATATCATCTCTCAGGATTACGACGAAACGGTTCGTGGATGTATCAAGGGTAACCTTCTCGACACGCACTGCTATGATCATGCTGCCCCTCTCAAGACCAGGGTTACCCCAAATAGTGTTGTTAAAGAAGATTCCAATGATTCACTCATTCATAACTCTGAGCGGGTGTACCCAACGCGAAAATTAGTTAGAGTATAAAACATAAATCGACTAGTATCAAGTTTAATTTGTTGCAATTTCTTCTTTTTTCGTGCAATCTACGTCCCAAAACTGACGTGAATATCATACAAATTATCGGTCTGGAAAAGGGATATCATAACAGCAAAATCCACATAGTTTTTGCACGAAAGAAAGATACTGAGAAAATTCCATTATGCCGCCGCACGCCGCTTCTAATCCATCCTGAATGGCTTCGTCAGTGAATCTCATTCATATAGGATTTTTACGGAGAGTCAACAGCCTTGGCGTCTATGGTCGGCTTCTTTTCCCGACCGGAGAATCCCCTGAAGACAACAAACCCGATTAGCAACAGAGCCAGCAATAAAATAAGCCAGTTAGGGAGCTGGATTACATTGCCAAACCACGCCAGCAAGAAATACCGCGGGGTCCTTCCCACAATGAGTGCGGCCTCATATTTCCATAGAGGATAGCCCCCGGTAATACTCATGAACTTGAAGGGATAAAACGGAATCGGAGAGAATCCCGCAACGACAAGCGACCAAAAGGGAGCCTTGTGGAATAGAGTGATCAATCTATTAAATATTCGACTCCTTTCAAATTTGGAACGAATAGACCGGTGGCTAACGATGGGAAGGAGGAACCAGTAATCAAACAGACCGGCAAGGCAACATCCAATGGTGGATACGAGAGCTATCGAGAGAGGAGAATAGAACTTGGCATAATAGAGCAATGCGGGCTCATGTGGAAAGAAGGAGATAAGAAAATGAGAACATGTGCTGTATAGACCGAAGAGAATCAACTCTCGCAGTTCAGCAAAGAAATGAAGCAATAGAGCACTTACCCCGAAGATTCCAAGCAATGTGACCAGGATCGGTTTCCAGAAATGCATGAATGACTCATAAGTTGTTCTCGATCCCCCAACGTTATCGGACAGATCATCTGATTGGCAAAGCTTCATTGGGAACCCGGTTTGACGTCGACGTTTGATTTGGCCTGGCAGGCGATTTCTCGAGCAATGTTTTGACCGTCTTTCGTGGCGCTAAGTAATCGGGCCGGCATTGTTCATACGGAAAAGTGCTCAATCGGTGCAGGATGATCAGGATATGAATTGGACGCTTCCAGACGTCAGATTCGTCAATCTTTCCCTCAGGTTGCTCTCCTCGGACACCGGAATGGACACCGTCATCACGACATGTTCCGAATAGTCCTGCTGCATGATTCCTGCATTCAGCTTGTCGAGTTCGCGTAAGGTCTGATTTAAATGGTCATAGGCAATCTGGAATTCAATAGTAGTAGAAATTACCTTTCTGATTTTCTGCGTTTTCGCCAGGACGGCTTTAGTGATTTCCGTATAGGCCTGAATCAACCCGCCAATTCCAAGTTTCGTGCCGCCGAAATATCTAACGACAGTGATCAAGATGTTGGTTAGGCCTTCTCCCATGATGACGTTGACGATGGGAGCTCCCGCTGAGCCCGAAGGCTCACCCGCATCACTGCTGCGAACCACGGCCTGATCCCCAATGCCGATAGAATATCCGTAGCAGACGTGGCTGGCATCATGGAATTTCCGTCGCTGTTGGTCTATTATTGTCTCACACGTCTCGACGCTTTCTGCCGGAAGGGCATGGCCCATAAAGCGGGAACCCTTAATCTTGATCTGTGCAGTTTCAGGTGTTGCTATGGTATAATACTCAGGGGGATTCCGGTTAGCGGCAAACTCAGAGTTCATACGGCAGAATGCAGAAAGAAATTCAAGCCAAATTCGAATTCGGGGGTAAACGAAAATGGACCGAAGAGCCTAAAAGAACACGTTTCTCACGTCATTGAATACAATGAAGATGATGAGGGTAAAAAGGACCAGCATGCCGACCTTCTGGAGGACCAATCGTGCTTTAAACGGAAGCGGCTTCCGGGTTACGCCTTCGATCACCAAAAAGAATAGATGCCCTCCATCAAGTGCAGGGATCGGCAGCAAATTGACGATTGCCAGGTTTAGACTGAGAAACGCCATAAAGGACAGGAATGCTTCCCAACCGGAACGAGCGCTGTCTCCCGCAATCTTCGCGATCATGACAGGACCGCCTATGGAACGGAGGGATTCCCTTCCGCTTATCAATCTTTTAAGGGAACTAAAAATCAGTTTTGTGAGGTAAACTGTTCGTTCGAACCCGTATTGCGCTGCAGTGAACAGCCCGACCTTTTCCATGAAGTGTTCCGCACCAATGCCAATCATACCCACTTCTCGGATTTCACCATCAACAGGCAATTCTTGTTTGCGGGTGTGCAGTGTCGCAGACAGAATTTCCTCCTCGTGCTCCCACTCTACTAGAAGATCTTTGTCGGGAATCGCGTAAATCACATCGGTCATCTCCTCCCATGAGGAGATGGTAGTACCATTCAAAGAGACAATCCGGTCGCCAACCTGAATTCCTGCCTGCTCAGCTGGAAAGTCCTTTGTAAGGTAGCCAATTGTTGTGCCGTCAACAACGGGATTTCCACTGATGTAGAGCAGTGCTCCAAGGAGAAATACTGTGAACAAGACATTCATTAATGGTCCTGCAAAGATTGTCGCCATTCTATGTGGTACCGGCTTCGACTGGTATTCCCACGGCTCACCCTTTATGGTTTCTTTGTCCAGGCTTTCATCAATCATGCCGGCCAGTTTCACATAGCCTCCCAGCGGTGTGGCAGAAACACAATAATCCGTTTCGCCGATCTTTTTGCCAAAAAGCCTCGGTGGAAAGCCAATCGAAAATGTCTCCACTCGAATGCCAACCAACTTTGCGACGATGAAATGCCCCAGTTCATGCAAGAAAACCAAAATCCCCAATAAGAGGATTGCAGAGAGAATTGTTTCTATCGTGCTTACCATATTTATGTTCCTATGAACTCCGTCATGAGACCAAAACCGATCACTAAAAAGTTACGCCAAACTGGACTTTCGCATCCGTACTCTCTCGAACACAAAATTCCTTGCCCACCTGTCTGCCGAAAGGATCTGCTCCAAATCGGGTTGATTGGTTGCGCTATGATTGTCGATTGCATCTTCAATTAGCTCAGCGATCAATGGAAACTGGATCACACCACTCAAAAACAGGTGAACTGCTTCTTCATTTGCCGCGTTTAGAACAGCCGGCGCCACTCCGCCGCTTTTGATCGCTTCAATGGCCAAGCGTAAATTTGGAAATTTCTCCAGGTCCGGCTTAATAAATGTTAATTCCTTCAGGGTGGCAAAATCCAGTTTTTTAAATGAAGCAGGATATCTCTCCGGATAGGTCAATGAATATTGAATTGGAATCTTCATATCCGGCCAGCCGAGCTGGGCCTTGATTGAGCCATCGTGGAATTCCACCATCGAATGAATAATTGACTGGGGATGGATCACCAAGTCAATTTGATCCAGGGCCAGGCCAAAGAGCCAATGGGCCTCGATGATTTCAAGGCCCTTGTTTATCAAAGTAGCAGAATCAATCGTGATCTTTTTGCCCATCTTCCAATTAGGATGGGCCAGCGCTTCCTCGACTGTTATGCTATGAAAATTGTCCACCTGTCTATTCAAAAAAGGCCCGCCTGAGCCTGTGAGAATAATTCGTTTGATGCTGTCTTTATTTTCACCGGCAAGGCATTGAAAAATTGCGTTGTGCTCGCTGTCAATTGGGATGATGGAAGTATTGTGTTTTTCTAATTCTTTGCTCACCAGCTCGCCGGCCATAACCAGAGATTCTTTGTTTGCCAGCGCAACTGTTTTCCCAAGGCGAATGGCTGTCAGAGTCGGCACCAGGCCTATGCCTCCCACAAGTGCATTTACCAGGATGTCATATTCGCAATTCTCCAGTGCTTCTAACAATCCGGAATCGCCGAGGTACACACGTATG
>JAUXJX010000305.1 GCA_030624545.1 Bacteroidota bacterium
AGATTCTGTCAATTAGTCATCTGACCGCAAGAATAACACCAGACTGTCATTCCTGCGAAAGTCTGTCTCCGAAGGCAGACAGGGATCTATTTAATACCAATAAGTTACCTCCGTTCAAATCAGATCCCTGTTTTCACAGGGATGACAGTTTGGTGGATTCGACTCACTTTAATCATGAAATTACCTATTCTGCAACAGCCTGGCAGGCGGAGAGTCCAAAAGGCAAATCCTCTTCGAAAAGAAGGAAAACCAATCCATGTCATTTGACAATATCAACAAAACGTGGAACCCCATTCGTTTCTTTTTGATCACTTTCTCTTTGTCCATCTTGAATCACGGGTCCTCGCAGGCTCAAACGGAAATGCCCGTGATTCTTCCCATCAAGGAGCGATCTGAGTTAATAGATTACTGGCTGGAGATCCGGCTGGATACGGTTCTGCCCGAATTGATGCGCAGAGAGGGCATCGACATGTGGGTTGTGCTGGCGCGGGAATACAACGAAGATCCGGTTATTCGAACCATGCTGCCGGCGAAGTGGATGTCAGCGCGACGTAGAACGATTCTGGTTATGTATGATCCGGGCCAGGGAAAAAAAATTGAGCGACTCGCTGTTGCTCGATACGATATCGGCCAATTTTTCAAACGTGCGTGGGATAAAGAAAAGCAGCCCGACCAGTGGAAACGGCTGGCCGAGTTGATTGCAGAGAAAGACCCGAAGAAGATTACCATCAATTGGTCGACCACATTTGCTTTGGCAGATGGAATTTCACATTCCGAGTTTGAGCGATTTAGAGATACTCTCCCCGAGAAATATGAGAGACGGCTGGTGTCCGGGGAACGTCTGGCTATTGGCTGGCTCGAGCGGCGAATTCCGGAAGAAATGCAGGTTTATCCTGCCATTTGCAGGATAGCACACCGGATAATCGCAGAGGGATTGTCCGATGGCGTCATTCAGCCGGGTGTAACCACGACGGCGGATGTTGAATGGTGGTACCTGGAGAGAATCGCCGGGCTTAAATTAAAAACCTGGTTTCATCCGAGTGTCTCTGTTCAAAGGGCAGAAGCCCCTGAGAAGTCAAGTTCTTTTGCGTCCAGGCCAAAGCCGACTATCATTATGCCCGGAGATCTCATTCATGTCGACTTCGGCATCACCTATCTCCGGCTTAATACCGACACCCAGCAGCATGCGTATGTGCTAAAGCCAGGCGAGGCGGAAGCGCCGGCGGGTCTGCAGGATGCGCTCAAGACCGGCAACCGGCTGCAGGATATTCTTACCTTCAACTTCAAGACCGGCAGAACGGGAAATGAGATTCTGAAAGCTACGCTTGCGCAGGCCAAATCCGAGAACATCAAAGCATCAATCTATACCCATCCCATCGGCTTTCACGGCCATGCCGCGGGTCCAACTATCGGGCTATGGGATCAGCAGGGCGGCGTTCCCGGCCGGGGTGATTACGCGCTTTTTCCCAATACGGCTCATTCCATCGAACTGAATGCAACCGTTGCGATCCCCGAATGGGATGGCGAGGAAGTTCGTATTAAACTGGAAGAGGACGCCCTTTTCACAGGGGACGATGTCTGGTACATCGATGGCCGGCAGACTAAATTGATCCTTATCCCCAGGGTTGATTAACAATCAGCGTCATCAGGGCTTCCAGAGTATTTGGCACTATGACACCTTTCGAATCACCTGGATCAATCCCATATTCGATATGCCGCCCAAAGCATTCACGACGTTTTACATGGATGAATCCGGTAAGGTCGAAAAGCTGAAAACGAAGTTCTATGATCCCATTTATTTCGAGCGGATTGATGTTGAGGAAGGAGAGTAGTGGATATTGATCGTTCTGCTCTAAACTTTTTGCATTGATTTCTCAGTGCTCTCTTTGGCTCAGTGGCTAAAAACAAAGCTCTCAATTCACCAACAACCTCAAATAAAATCCCGGCGACCGCAGCTTTGTTCTCAGATCCAAATCTTCAAACATACAGCTAATTATATCCCGAATGGACTGGTTTTTTCGGGCCTTGTTCACCAGGAAATTGAATAGCCAGGGCAATTCCGCCAGTTTTTGCAGCGTACGGCTTAGCTTCAGTTCACCCCATAATTCTTTGTAAACCACTTCGTCATATTTACGCAGAAATTCCGAGGAGAAATCCCGTTGTTGCCATGCCTCTTTGGCAATATCCGCGGCGATGATTCCACTCGCCATTGCGTTGCCGATTCCCTCACCTGTAAAAGGATCGATCAGTGAGGCTGCATCGCCAACGAGCATAAATCGATTCCCTGACAGGTTGCGCCGCTTCGACCCAAGTGGGAGTCCCCAGCCTTTGATTTCACCTTGCGGAATGGCATTCTTGAAACGATCTTTGATGTCCGGGTGTTCATGAATAGTGTGCAGCATGGCTTTCTTGATATTGACCTCTTTTTTCCGCGCCTTCGCGGATCGCATTCCCACACCAACATTAACCAGGTTATTTGGGAGTGGAAAAATCCAGAAATATCCCGGCAGCAATTCGCGCAAGAAATGAAGCTCAATGAAGTTCTGTTCATGTAGCCCGTCGACATTCTCATAATAGGCGCGGACGCCCGCGCAGTAATGTTCCGGTTCCATCTTATGTCCGGCCAACTTTTTAGCCACAATGGAGCGATCCCCTCCGGCGCCGATCACAAGCCGGGCAAGGCAAGTGCCATGTCCGCCGTTTTGCCGATAATTGATCAAGATACCATGGTCGAGATGTTCGAATCCAACGACATTGGCGCCGAATCTCATATCGGCACTATCTGGATCCAACCGCCCTACCAGGTAGTTGTCGAAATCGTAGCGCCTTGAAATGAATCCCGGTGGCGGCTCTTTACCTTTGTTGCCTGTGTTGAGGCCTCCATCCAGTTTGAAGGGAATGTGGAGAGACTTGCCATTGGGTGCAACAAAGGTAATGCCCCAGCTTCCCAGGAATTTCGATTCCTCGCGATAGATGCCCTCAAGGATGGATGGATCGAGCTTTTTGAAGATTTGCACCACCTTCCCGCTGAAGGCATCGCCGCAAACCTTGTCGCGAGGGAAAGTGGCTTTGTCGAAGATGACGTGTCGAACCCCCGCTTTGGAGAGAGCGATGGATGTGGTGCTGCCGGCGGGTCCCGCGCCAATAATTGCAATATCCGTTTCGAGATCGTATTTATGGCTCTTGTTCAATTTCCCACTCTGGATTTATCGGCTATTGCACATAAAGCTCGCAAAATGTACTATTGAGGCATATTAGCTGCAACGATAAAACCGGTCGAACACAAATAAAAAACATTAGGTCGAAACTTTGTCTTTTCATGGCACGTAAGCCATTTAGATCGCTATTTTTTAGACATATCGCACCTTTTTTCGGAGGACCACGAAATGTCAAGACGATTCATCTTTTTTCGCCATTTGATCGGGACTTCTTTTCTGTGGTTTATAACCGTCAGCTGCACCTTTGCCGGCAATTATGACGAGAAGTTTCGCCATCAAGTAGACACGGAGAAAAGGTTTACTGTAAAGGAAGGGCAGTCCCTTATCCTGGATTCGGATCTGGGCACCGTAACAATCGTCGGGACCTCTGGTAATGAAGTTATCATCAAGGTCACCAAAGGTGCAAACCGCGTCAGTGAAGACCGGGCTGAGGAAATGTTCGATCGATTCGAGCTGGATTTTAGACAGACCGGGAGCGGAGTGGAAGTCTACGGAGAATATGACAGACCGGGTTTTTGGAGAAGCTCTTTCTGGAACAAACTCAAAGTTGTCTATGATATCCGGATTCCGGAAGACTTCGATCTGGACATTGTGACTTCCGGTGGGAGCATAAAAGTGGAGCAGGTTGCAGGTGAGATAAAACTCAGGACCTCCGGTGGTTCGTTGAATTTGTATGATGTGGATGGCCCCGTTATTGCAAAAACGAGCGGGGGTTCGGTTACTGCGAAGAAAGTTTCCGGTAGAGAGGTCTATC
>JAUXJX010000109.1 GCA_030624545.1 Bacteroidota bacterium
TGTTCTTGAAACAAACGAACCGGTTTGCGATGTGGATGTGGCAGAGGGGCTTGAGCCTCAAAATGGCAAAGACGCATGGATTGAATATTTCACAAATGCAAAACAGGATTTGGTGCCGGCCGAAAAGGAAGATGGCGGCGTTGATTTTTATGGTCTTGGCTTGGTCGAGCCGGTAGAAAAGGATCAGGAACTGGCGTTATATCACCCTCCTGTAAAGGGAGAGGATGGTTATGACGTCTTCGGAAGAATACGGCAAGGAACAGAGGGCAATCCGTGTAAGTTTCCGGCCGGAGAAAACACTTACGCCTCACCCGATAATCCAAATCTTGTGGTGGCCAAGATTGACGGCAATGTATCGATTGTTGACGGCGTCGTTGTGAACAGCGAAGCATATATAGTAAAGGGAGACGTAGATTTTCTCACCGGCAATATATCCAGTAAGGGTCCTTTAATCGTAAAGGGTGATGTACAGAGCGGATTTGGTCTGGATATTGAGCGGGCCATCGAGGTTGGCGGCTGCGTTGAAGATGCCGTGATAACATCAGGTGCAGACATCCTAATCAAAAGAGGCTTTATCGGCAAGAGCAAGGGGATTATTCACGCGGAGGGGAACGTCAATATCGGTTTTGTCAGAAATCAAACCATATATTCCCGGGGATCAATTCATGTGGCAAGGGAAGTTGTTGATGCCAGATTCCATGCGAAAAACAAGATCAGTGTTGGTGGGAGGAGAATATCGATCGTTGGTGGATACACTATTGCAGGAGAAGCGATCGAAGTGGAATGTTTGGGGAACATGTATGGAGCTTCTACTGTCGTAGAAGTGGGTTATGACTACAAAATGGTAGAAGACGTAGAAAACGATACACGCGAATGCCATGAACTGAAAAAAAAGCTGGAAGAACTGAATGCCAGGATAAAAAATCTGGAAATGCAGCACAAGCGAAGTAATCGTGAGGATCATTCCATCGCCGCGCTATTAAAGGAAAAACTTAGTATCGATCAAGAGCTGGCAACCATTGAGGAAAGAATCCGGCTGCTGAAGAGGCAAATATACACACCATCTAAAGCAAGGGTAAAGGTAAAGCGACTAGTCCATCCTGGCGTCGAAATCATCATTAACAAGAGCAATTTCCTGGTCAAGGAAGAAATGCAGGCCAAGACTTTCATCCTTTCCGAGAAAGATGGCGTCATACCGGTGTGAATCCTCCACGCCCCCGTTGGCTTTCAAAGCTCATTCTAAATCAGCTCAAGCACTTCTTCGTCCTTCGCTACTGAGCATCTTTACTATCCCACTTTAGATTCTAGATAGCCCTTTAAGTCACGATAATAATTCTCATGTGGACCGATCATTATCAATTCCAGAACATCCTGCTTGATTCGATATGAAAGAAGGTAGCGTGTGTTTTTTGCTCTGAATTTATGAACACGTATTCCCTTCAATTCTCCTTTCTTCCCCTCACCGATTTCGGTATCGTTCATGATTTTTCGTATCTGGATATCCAATTCCTTTTTTTCATTTTTGTGAAGCTTCTTGACTTTCCTGGCGAAAAGCGGTGATTGAATAACTTTCATTGGATTTTCATCCGAATTCATATTCGGTTCCTCTTCCGCTATCCAATTGTTCCATTCCCAAAAGGATTTCTCTTATCAAGCTGAATGGTAGATCAGGATTCTCCTCGGCCATCTTGCCAATTTTTGCCCAATATTCAATTTGACCGGTTATCGAGCGGTTTTCCACCCTTGATCGCATTTTGGCCTCATCGACCAGCTTGTTTGAAATTCTCACGGCGGTACTCATATTGATTTTCCTTATTTTGATTCTGCCATCTGTGCCAAATTAAAGCAATCGGTTGCATAATGCAACTTATTTTGCACCTGAAACCAGTATCATTTGCACACCGCCCGCCGGTTTTACTGCGCAGACGCCTTCAAATAGACAGTGACCATGGCGAGGAAAATTCCAACCCGGCCACCGTAACGATATGTTTGATCAAAATGCTTGACAGCGAAGAAATAATTCCGTATCTATCATCCTGGGCAAGATGTGCGATGTCTACGAAACCAGGACGATCCAGTCAAAGAGTTGGATTTGGAACGGCATCCACTTAAAGAGCGAAGCCGCCGGATTAACAAAGGTGGCCACCAAACTGGAAGTGGACGTTCCTGTTGACAAGCAATACCTCACCCTCCCGGCTGGAGCGGCGATCAGAGAATTCAAAATGTAGCGGCAGGAAAATCGGGACGGAACGCTTGAGAAATGTTGCCATTCTCATATTTGATGAGGTAGAAGTCCTCGATTTCTGCGGCCCATTCGAGGTCTTCTCCGTTACCGGTCGGCGCGATAACTCGAATCCGTTTGATGTGTATACCGTTGCCGAGAAGCCGGGTCCCGTTACGGCGCGCAATCAATTGAGCATCAACCCCCGCTATACAATATCCGACTGTCCCAAGCCGGACATTCTGGTCGTTCCGGGGGGATATGGCACACGCAGGCAGATGCACAACGCCGTGCTTACAGGTTGGATAAAGGCACGTTTACATGAGCTGGAATTGGTTCTTTCGGTTTGCACGGGGGCCTTGCTTCTGGCAACGGCGGGTCTGCTCGAGGGGCTGGCCGCCACAACTCATCACGGCGCATTCGAGCTTCTTGAAGAAATCGCCCCAAACACATCAGTACAGCGCGATCGGCGAATTGTCGATAACGGCAAAATTATCCTCTCCGCCGGAATTTCCGCCGGGATCGATATGTCACTCTATGTTGTGGCGAAGCTTTTGGGAGACGACATAGCACAAGAAACGGCGGAGTATATGGAATATGATTGGCGGGTTAACCTGGATCGGTAGCTTCTGGCATAACTAACACACCGCAAACAGGGAGTTTTACAATGCCAAAACACAGAATTTTCTTCCTTATCATTTTAAGTTCGTTGTGGTCCCTAAGCCTGTCATTCCCCCACGTTTTAAGCGGGAATCCATTTTGTTCTTCTTCCGGATTTCCGACAAAAGCATTCGGGAATGACATTTCGGAAACGGCTGATGACTCCGCAAGCAATCTCCGCGTTAATGCCAGAAGAATCGAACAGCGGATCTTGGGGCTCTCCCAATTCGGCAAAAATCCGCAGGGCGGTGTGAGCCGCGTGGCATTCAGTGAGGCGGATATCCGGGGACGCGATTACATTATGTCACTGATGCGAGAAGCGGGGCTGGAAGTGCAAATCGATGCGGCGGGCAACATCATCGGCCGGAAGAAAGGCCGCGATGCGAAGCTTCCGCCCATTCTCTTCGGCTCCCATATAGACTCGGTTCCGGAAGGCGGCAATTATGATGGCGATGTGGGCGTAATCGGCGCCATTGAATGCGCGCAAGTCCTCCATGAAAATGGCGTTGTGACCAACCACCCGCTGGAAGTTGTGGTTTTCTCGGACGAAGAGGGTGGTCTCGTGGGCAGCCGTGCGATCATCGGGAAGCTGACGCCGGACGCTCTGGAGGTCGTGAGCCATAGCGGCAAAACGATTCGTGAGGGCATTCTGGCAATTGGCGGCAAGCCGGACAAGCTGCATGAGGTGGTCCGGCGGAAGGGCGATGTCATGGCCTTCATAGAGCTGCACATCGAGCAGGGAGGCATCCTCGATTCCGAAAACATCGACATCGGCGTCGTCGAGGGTATCGTCGGCATCAACTGGTGGGACGTCACAATTGAGGGATTCGCCAACCACGCAGGCACGACGCCCATGGACGGGCGGCAGGATGCCATGCTTGCCGCTGCCCATTTGACTATCGCCGTGAACGACGTGGTGACCGGTGTGCCGGGAAGGCAAGTGGGCACGGTGGGACGAATTCGTGCCGAGCCGGGTGCGCCGAATGTCATACCGGGAAAAGTTGTAATGAGCCTGGAAATACGCGATCTTTCGGCGAAAAAGATTATGTCTCTCTACGACGGAATCCGGGAGAAAGCGCAGGATATCGGGCAAATGACCAAGACAAAGATAACATTTGCGCCCATTGATGTAACCGCCATTCCGGCACCGACGGACAAGGGCATACGCAGGATCATTGCTGAATCCGCCAAGGAATTGAAGCTCAGCCATCAATTCATGCCCAGCGGTGCAGGACACGATGCCCAGGACATGGCCCGGATTGCCCCGACCGGGATGATCTTCGTGCCAAGCGTCGGCGGGATCAGCCATTCCCCCAACGAATTCACCAGCCCGGAAGACATGGCCAACGGCGCCAATGTGCTCTTGCAGGCGATCCTCAGGATTGACAATGGCGCATTAGACCAGCAGGATAACTGACCCCAGCCAAAACAATTTTGGGTGCTGGTATTCTACCGATACCCAATTTTGCTTGACTTTGCTCCTGCTGCTTTGCATTTTGTTAAGTAACGCGCCGCTCACGAAGGAATGGTGTTGGCTGAAGATATGAGCAGAGGTAGTGCTGGTAAGTAGTCTTTATTGTAGCGTTACACTGTTTTCTCAGGAGGATTTGTGGGACAGTTTATTGAGAATACTTGCATATCAAACCGGAGTTACACACCCCTGAAAATGCTCATCGCATTTTCTGTCCCCCCCTTCGTCAGGCTCAGGACAGGGTCTCGAGAGGGGACTGTAGGGGTGTGTTCATGAGAAAAAAGGAGGGCTGCAAATGTTGTTGAATCAACGAAACCGAAAAGCCATCGCGCTCGGGCTGATTTTTCTTTTCGCCACTGTCAGCTCGATTCATGGACAAACCCAAAAGCCCGTGCTGCACGGAAAACACTGGGTTGCCAGTACCGGAAAGCCGCTGGGCGCTACGGCGGGCGCCAAAATCTTTGATCGGGGCGGCAATGCTGTAGACGCAACCTGCGCCATGCTGGCTGCGACCTGTACCATGTATGACGTCTTGAGCTGGGGCGGAGAGACCCAGGCGCTCATTTACAACCCGCATACCAAGAAGGTGTACGGCATCAATGCTTTAGGCGTGGCTCCTACCGGCGCAACACCGGAATTCTTCAAGGACAAGGATATGGAATTTCCGCCCCGATTTGGCCCTCTGGCTGCGGTAACTCCAGGCACGCCCGGGGGCTTGATGGTGATGCTTGCCGAGTTTGGCTCGATGAGCCTCAAGGAAGTATTGGAGCCCGCTATGCAGATGGCCGAAGGTTATCCCATCGAAAGGCAGATGGCGAACGGCATAGAGAGACAAAAAGAGTGGATCAAGAAGTGGCCTTACTCCAAGAGCCTGTTTCTTCCACATTTAGGCGAAGAGCGCGAAGCGCCCTATCCGGGAGAGATCTTCCGCCAGCCCGATCTGTTGACCACATTGAAAAGACTGGTGGAAGCGGAAGAGAAGGCTTTGGCGGCCGGCATGGGTCGCGCGGACGCGATCTACGCAGCTTATGAACGTTTCTACAAAGGCGATATTGCAGAGGAATTTGTGCGGGGGTCCCGGGAACAGGGCGGCCTCCACACCATGGAGGATCTCGCCAATTGGAAGGTACATATCGAAGAGCCGGTGATGACAACCTACAAGGGAATCGAAGTCTACAAGCTGACCACCTGGGTCCAGGGTCCGGTAATGCTGCAGGCGCTAAACATATTGGAAAACCTTGATCTCGCATCTATGGGCTACAACAGCGCCAGATATGTTCATGCGCTCTACCAGACCATGAACCTGGCGTTTGCGGACCGGGATTTCTACTATGGGGATCCTTACTTCCCGCCTGAAGAGCCGGTCAAAGGACTGCTTTCCAAGGAATATGAGAAAGAGCGCTTGAAGCAGATCGAAAGGGATAAGAACAATCCGGATGTGAAACCCGGCGATCCTTATCCGTTCGAGGGCGGGGAAAATCCTTTTCTGCATCTGCTAGAAAAATGGTCCAATGTTGACACTGCCAAGGTGGCCGGTATGAATCCACAAGAAAGAATGGAGTACGAGGAAGGCTTTTTTGCCGGCACGACTTCCATAGAGGCGGCGGACGAGGAAGGTTGGGTGGTTTCGGTTACGCCGAGCGGCGGCTGGATTCCGGCCTGCATCGCCGGGAAAACCGGCATCGGCATGAGCCAGCGCATGCAGAGCTTCGTCCTCGATGAAGGCAAGAACCCCTACAATTTGGTTGCGCCCGGCAAGAGGCCCCGTGCGACGTTAACGCCGGGTCTCGCTTTGAAAGACGGCAAACCCTACCTCTCCTTTGCCGTCCAGGGCGGCGACACGCAGGATCAGAACCTGCTGCAGTTTTTTCTGAACGTGGTGGAGTTCGGCATGAACGTCCAGGAAGCCTGCGAGGCGGCCAACATCGCGAGTTACCAGATGCAGAGTTCCTTCGGCACGCATGAGGCCACTCCCGGCAGGCTGACCCTACATGAAGCTGTACCGCCCTGGGTACGCTCGAAGCTGGCAAAGATGGGTTACAGGTTGAATTACAGGCGGAGAACCTCGGGCCCGATTACGGCGATCTATTTTGATTGGGAACACGGCAGTTTCTGGGGCGGCGCGAGCAATTATGGCGAGGATTATGGGATAGCGTGGTAGCGAGTATTTAGAAATTAAACACCGAAGAACACCGAAAGACACCGAATAAAAAAGAGCAAGTCTGCATTGTATCATGGTATGAAAAGGTCTGAATAGGATTTTGCGGCTGCCAGATTTCAGCTCCCCCGTGTACTTCGGTGTGATTCGGTGTTGTCCGGTGTTAATGACTACCTGATGTCCAACCACCTGCGCCAATCGGAATCCTGCAGCTCGTTGCGGGCGGTGGAGTGAACCAGCAGGTATTCCCCGAAGCCGCGGGTATCGACAAAGACAA